>JBEIVB010000044.1:0-20205 GCA_040374085.1 Flavobacteriales bacterium
GACTCCAGCTTTAGGTCGCGCAGGTTGGTGTCGAGCTGCACGGCTTGTTCCATAAAGGCAATAGCCTCATCGGGTGGAGTAATGCGGTAGTCGGTATTGGCATCTGCAAGGGCCAGCACACGGTAGGAGCCCGGCCTCAGGTAATCGAGTCGAAATTGGCCCTGGGCATTGGTTCTGCCAATGAAGTCGGGGTTCGATGCATACGGCAGGCTGTCGCTTATCCAACGGCTGTTGCGGTAGAGCTGAATGTTGGCGTCTTTTAGGGGTTGACCGTCTTTGGCATTCACTACGGTGCCGCTTATCCAGCCGGAGTCGAGGGCGGCGCCGGTAGAAAACACATAGGTGATGGGTTCGGTTACGTTGCCTTCGGTGAGGTCGGCAATGCCTTTGCCGAGATATAAACAATAGGTTGTATTTGGGAGCAGGCTATCCGGAAGGGTGAGGTGCAGGGTTTTGTTTTTTACGCTGATATCCGGAGCTTGGGGTAGGGGAGGAGAAACCAACAATTGGTTGCCGAGGTCTTTGTTTACGATGTATTCGTTGAACCGGATGCGGATGTGCTTCGGGTTCACTTGAGTGCTTTTGTTTGCGGGCTCGCAGGAAACCAAAATCGGACCTTTCTGATCCACCACACCACCCGATGGGGCAACCACCTGTGCGCATGCCGACCAAAGCAGCATCGCCAGTACACCTAAAAGATTATAACGCATGGTGCTCGAGCAGACGTTGGTTGATTAGGGTGAGGTGGTCTGCATCTACTTGAGCAAAATCATCGAGTTTGTCGCTGTCTACATCCAACACCCAGCGCACGTTTCCGAGTGCATCAAGGGCAGGTATCACCACTTCGGAGCGGGAAAGGCTGCTGCATGCAATGTGTCCGGGAAAGGCATCCACGTCGGGAACAAGCAGCGTTTTCTTTTGGGCCCACGCAGACCCACAAACCCCTTTGCCGTATCCGATTCGGGTGCAGGCAACATCGCCTTGGTAAGGCCCCAGCACCAATTCCTCGCCCACCACCCGGTAAAAGCCCACCCAAAAAAATCCGAAGGCCATGCGTAGAGCCGATGCCGTATTGGCCATATTGGCCACGGGGTCTTGCTCGCCTTTCCACAAGGCTTCGAGCTGAGGGAGGAGCTCGCGGTATCGGGCCTCGCGGCTTAGGCCGGAGAAGAAGAGGGTTTCTGCCATGAACGCTGTTACCACGTGCAGGCTACCGTGGCTAGGCAGAGACGGTTTGCCGAACCCTGCACCAACACCTGGGCGCAGGCCTCTAGGGTTGCGCCTGTGGTAACTACATCGTCCACCAAAAGTACTCCTTTCCCCGAAACGGCCGAAGCATCGCTCAGACCAAAGCCCCCTTCCACGTTTTTCCAACGCTCAAACCTACGCTTGCGCGTCTGGCTCTCCGTGGCTCGCCCTTTCAGCAAAACCCCCGCAGGTGCCGGAATGCCCAGGCTTTTTCCAACGCCCTCTGCAATCAGTTGAGCCTGGTTGTAACCCCGAAGCAACTCCTTTGCCGGATGCATGGGTACGGCCAATACCATATCGAGGCCGGCGAATTTTTCATGGTTTGCCAAGTCCCTACCCAATAATTCCCCCAAATAATAACCAACCTCGGGATGGTTGTGGTACTTGAGCTGATGAAGAAGGCGTCGAAGCGTGCTGCCCCCACGAAAAACAAAGGATGAATGCCCGGCAGAAAGCGGAAGCCTGCCTCCAAACACGTGCTCGATGGGGTTCGGAGCCACACGCTCAAATCCACTTCTTGGAAGTCGAACCTCGCAACTTAAACAGATGACGATTTCCTGTTGGGTAAGCACACGACCACAACCCAGGCACACACGAGGGAAGATAAGATCCCATAATCCGGATAACATATTGCATAAGATTTTCTCAAATATAGGTTGCCAAAGCAGGTTTTTCGATTTTGTTCTACTTTTGACAGGTTTAGCACCCAAAATCTATGAACCAACAACCCGAAAAGAAATCCGGAAACCGCACGTTTGCAGTGCTTTCCATCCTGTTTGCAGCCCTGTCGGCTTTCCTTGGCTTTCAGCTGTACACGCTAAAAAACACGAACGATGCTCAGGTGATTGAGATGGACAAGGTGACATCCGATTTCGATGCCACCAAGTCTGAACTTGCCGAGGTGCAGAAAGCGTTTGAAGGACTCAACACCAACAACAAGCAACTGCAAAGCGAGCTGGATGCCAAGCGCGAAGAGCTTCAAGACCTCTCAGCCCAACTCGAAAAGGCGAAAGGCAACGAGTCGCTTGTTGTAAAGCTGCGTCGGGAAATCAAAAGCTTGAAAGACAGCCTGCAGCGCTACGTTGCACAAATCGATTCCCTTAATGTGGTGAACCAACAACTCAAAGAGGAGAACACGGTTGTGAAAACCGATCTGGCAACAGAAAAAGGCAAAACCGACCAACTGTCCCAAGAGAAAAAGGCCCTGGCCGAAAAGGTTGAGCTCGGTCAGAAACTGAAGATTTTTGAGCTGTTCGCCGACGGAGTTAAAGTTCGTGGAGAGAAAGAATCATCCACCACCAAAGCCCGCCGTGTAGACAAAATCAGGGCTTGTTTCATTGTGGGTGAAAACCGCATTGCCAAAAAGGGCGACATCACGTTGTATATGAAGATTACCGGACCCGATGGGCAGGTATTGGTTACGAGTCGCGACGATGCCAACATGTTTTCCGTTGGAGGAGATCGACAGTATTTCTCATCCAAGAAGACGGTTGCCTATGCCAATGAAACCATGGACATGTGCTTGTATTTTACCCGCAAAGAGAGCGATAAGCTGAAGGATGGAAAATATAAGGTGGATGTGTTTATCGATGCCGACCAGGTGGGCAGTTCATCCTTTGAATTGCGCTGATTATTGATTTTTGTTATAAAAGCCCGGGCGTTGCTCGGGCTTTTTTTATGGGTTAGAGAATCTGCTTGGACTCTCTTAGTACTTGCTTGTATAGGTTTTCGTAGAGCGGAAGCACAACCGGCAAATCAAAACGCTTGGCTTCCTGCAAGGCCTGCTTGCGGAATTGTTCCAAGGTGTTGGAATCGCTTAAAATATGCACAGCATTTTTGGCCATCTCTTCCACATCGCCCACATCGCTCAAGAATCCGGAAACGCCTTGGCGGTTTACTTCGGGCAATCCACCGGTGTTGGTGGAAATAACGGGCACACCTGCCGCCATCGCTTCCAATGCTGCCAGGCCAAAACTCTCGGTGGCAGAAGGCAATACAAACAGGTCGGCCACGCGCAACACCTGCTCCGGGCTGGTAATCTTGCCCATAAACTTCACCTTCTCGAAAAGCCCCTTCTCTCGGCACAGCTGCTCTGCTTTGCCCCGTTCAGGACCATCGCCAATCATAAGCAGAACGCTGGAAATGCTGTGGTTTACCCGGTCAAAAATCTCCACCACATCCTCCACGCGCTTTACTTTTCGGAAATTGGAAATGTGCATGAGGATGCGTTCTCCGTTGGGGGCGAACATCTGCTTTCTGCACCCCACTGCTGTGCTCCCGATTTCTTTACTTTCTTGGTATTCCGAAATGGGAATAAAATTGGGTATGACTTCAATGTCACGGGTTACCCGGAAATAGGCGTAGGTATCGGCTTTCAGGCTTTCTGAAACGGCCGTAACGGCATCCGATTCTTGGATGGTGAAGCTGATGACCGGCTCAAAAGAGGCGTCGCGCCCCAGCAAGGTGATGTCGGTTCCATGCAAGGTGGTGATGAACGGCATGTACAGCCCCTCTTTGCGCAAAATCTGCCTGGCCATATAAGCGGCAGAGGCATGAGGAATGGCATAGTGCACATGAAGCAAATCCAGCTTCTCGTGCTTCACCACATCCACCAGTTTGGAGGCAAGCACCAGCTCGTAGGGTTGGTAATCAAACAAGGGGTAGTTGGAAACCTGTACTTCGTGGTAGAAAATGTTTTCCGAAACAAAATCGAGGCGCACGGGCTGGCTGTACGATATAAAATGGATTTGATGACCCGCTTTAGCCAAGGCAATGCCCAGCTCGGTGGCTACCACTCCACTGCCTCCGAAGGTTGGATAGCATACGATGCCGATCTTCATAAACATCTGAGCATTTAATAAGTAATAACCTGTTGCTCCATTTCAGCCGGTAGAGCGCGGTATTCATATTGCTGGTTGCGGAGTTGAGGCTCAAAGCCTGCTTCACGAATAGCCGCTTGTATGCCATCGGCCGTGAAGCGGTGCGGAGCGCCGGCGGCAGAAACCACGTTCTCTTCAATCATAATGCTTCCGAAATCGTTGGCACCGCTGTGCAAACAAATTTGTGCCACGGCCTTGCCTACGGTAAGCCAGGAAGCTTGTATGTTTAAAATGTTGGGAAGCATGATGCGGCTCAGGGCTATCATACGAATGTAATCATCGCCGGTAACGGTATTGCGTATGCCTTTGTGGCGGCGCAGCAAGGTGCCGTCGTCTTGGAATGGCCAGGGAATAAAGGCCAGGAAGCCTTTCGCGCTCTCGGGTTTCTGACTTTGAACGGCACGGATGCGCACCAAATGCTCGAAGCGCTCCTCTATGGTTTCAATGTGGCCAAACATCATGGTGGCGGAGGTGGTGATGTTCAGTTGATGTGCCGCGCGCATGACCTCCAGCCACTCTTCTCCGCCGCATTTTCCCTTCGATATCAAGCGGCGAACGCGGTCGTTCAGGATTTCCGCTCCTGCTCCCGGCAATGAGTCTAAACCTGCCTCCACAAGGGCTTCCAGCACCTGGCGGTGGGTCATTCCTTCCAGCTTGGCGATGTGGGCAATTTCCGGCGGCCCCAGTGCGTGGAGTTTCAGTTGGGGGAACTCGGCTTTCAAATCACGGAAGAGCCGGGTGTAGTATTCCAATCCAAGTTCGGGATGGTGTCCGCCTTGCAGAAGCAGCTGCTCGCCCCCATAGCGAAAGGTTTCGAGCACCTTCGGACGGAGGCTATCAACGGTGTTGATGTAGGCTTCTGCATGTCCGGGAATGCGGTAGAAGTTGCAGAACTTACAATTGGCCACACACACGTTGGTGGTGTTCACGTTTCGGTCGATGATCCAGGTAACCTTCCCGTCGGGCTTGCGCTGGCGGCGCATGGCGTCGGCCGTGGCGGCGAGCTCGGCGGTGGGTGCATGGTGAAACAAGGCGATGCCCTCTTCCTGCGAAAGATGTTCGCCGGCCAGAGCACGCTCTAAAAGTTCGGTGTAGTGCATGAAAGAGTAACAAAGATTCATCCGTTTGGTTTGCGCTTGCGCTCGGCCGATTTGCCTTAGCTTTGCCACTGCACAATCCAACAGAATGCGTACAAAGATAGGCCTAATGCCCCAAGCCCCCGCCAAGCAGTTGGCGGTGCAGGTGATTCTGCTGCCTGCCTCGGGTGCAGCCCCACGTGGGGTGCTTTCCGATGCAGAGCAAAAGCGTCTCCAACACCTCCGCAACCGCGGGCAACACCTCGCAATTTGGCCCAGGGGGCTCGATCTGCTGGTGGTGGCCTCAGCTAAGAAAGATGCCGAAGATAAGCGTGAGCATTGGCGCTTGTTGGGCTTTCAGACATGGCAAACCATGGCGGCGCAGGGTTTGGAAACGGCCGATGTATCCACCGCCTTGAATGCCGACCTCGCCCTTGCTTTTCTAGAAGGGCTTGTGCTGGCCAGCTACCGGTTTAACGGATACCGCAAACCCGCCAAACCTGCTCCGGCAGACCTGAAACAGGTTCGGGTGCATGCCCCCGGCCTCACGGCCGCGCGACTTTCTCACCTAACCATTGAGTTGGAAGCCGTGTGGCGTTGCCGCGACCTCGTGAACGAGCCGGCCGACAGCCTCACCTCAGTGGCGCTTGGAAAAGCATTCGAGGCCATGGGAAAAGAGGCCGGTTTCTCGGTGGAGGTTATGGGCAAGAAAAAAATTCAGGCCCTGCAAATGGGTGGACTCCTGGGCGTAAACCGTGGCTCGGCTCACCCTCCTACCTTTTCGGTGATGGAATACAAGCCCACTAAACCTCTGAATAAAACTCCTTTAGTGCTGGTTGGCAAAGGCGTGGTGTACGATACCGGAGGACTCAACATTAAGGTGGGTACCGGCATGGAGACCATGAAGTGCGACATGGCCGGAGCGGCCGTGGTGGCCTCTGTGCTGTATGCTCTGGCAAAACAAAAAGCACCTTACCACGTGGTTGGACTGGTGCCGTCCACCGACAATCGCATACAAGCAGAAGCCTTTGGTGCTGGCGACGTGCTGCGCATGCACAACGGCACCACCGTAGAAATCATCAACACCGATGCCGAAGGCCGCCTGATATTGGCCGATGCCCTCAGCTATTCGGCCCGCTGGAAACCCGGCTTGGTAATAGACCTGGCCACCCTAACCGGTGCCGCTGCCGTGGCCATAGGCAAGTTTGGCTGTGTGGGCATGGGCACCCACGCCGAGGCCTTAGAACACCTCACCCGAGCCGGAGATGCCACCCACGAGCGCGTGGCGCCTTTTCCTTTTTGGGAGGAGTACGACGAACTCATAAAAGGCGATGTGGCCGACCTGCGCAACTTGGGCGGTTCCTTTGCCGGCGCCATCACAGCCGGGAAGTTTCTCAGCCATTTTGTTACCTCACCCTGGGTGCACCTCGACATTGCCGGTCCGGCTTTCGTAGATGCCCCCTGGAACTACCGCGGAAAAGGAGGCACCGGCTACGGTGTACGATTGCTCCTTCAATTCATTCACCATCATTTTACAACCTTATCCTGATGAGCACAGAAGCACATCCCCTTCGCATCGGCATCAGCATGGGCGACATGAACGGCATCTCCATGGAGGTGATCATGCGCGTTTTGCACGACAACCGCATGCTGCAGGTGTGTACACCCATAGTATACGGCGCCACCAAGGTCGCCTCGTTCTACCGCAAGCAGTTGCAGCTCAACGATTTCAGCTTCCAAGTATTGAAATCCGGAGAGAGTCCGGGCAACAAGCAGCCTGCTCTCATAAACGTGTGGGATGAGGAGCTTACCGTAGAACCCGGAGTAGACACCGAGTTGGCCGGCAAGCTATCGCTGAGCGCCCTCGAACGGGCCTGTGCCGATATGAAAGCCGGCTTGCTGGATGCGTTGGTTACGGCCCCTCTTAACAAACACAACGTAAGCAAGGCCTTGCCCGGATTTAAGGGGCACACCGAGTTTTTGGGTTCCTTTTTTCAGGGTCAACCCCTCATGATGATGGTTTCGGGCAACCTGCGCGTAGTGCCCCTCACCGGACACGTACCCCTTCAGGATGTGCCTCGCTTGCTCACACGAGATCGTCTTCAGGCCGTGCTGAAGCAAACAACCAAAAGCTTATTGGAAGATTTCGGAGTCCGCAAACCCCGCATTGCCGTACTCGGCCTCAATCCACATGCCGGCGAGCAGGGCTTGCTGGGTAAAGAGGAGCAGGAAATCATTCACCCAACCTTGGAAGCGCTCAGGCAAGATGGACATCTGGTGTTTGGCCCTTTCCCCGCCGATGGTTTTTTTGGCAACGGCGCCTTTTCATCTTTTGACGCGGTGGTGGCCATGTACCACGATCAAGCCCTCATTCCCTTCAAAACCATGGCGTTTGAAAGCGGCGTGAACTACACAGCAGGGTTGTCGGTTGTGCGTACATCCCCCGATCATGGCACCGCCTACGACCTGGCCGGAAAAGGAACCGCAAGCGAGCAGTCGCTCCGGCAAGCCATCTTCCTGGCCATAGACGTAACGCGCCAGCGCAGGCAATACGCCGAGCTTACGGCCAACCCTTTGAAAATCACCCAACAACGACGCGAACGTTAATCTCCATGAACCTCGATTATTGTCCCAGCTTAACGGAATACCATCGTTTCCGCACCCGTGAGGTAAGCATTGGCGACCTCCGCATGGGCGGCGACAATCCCATACGGGTTCAGAGCATGACCACCACCGATACACTCGACACCGAAGGTACCGTTGCCCAGGCCATTCGTATGATTGATGCAGGCTGCGAGCTGGTGCGCATCACCGCCCCGAGCCTGAATGAGGCCCGCAACCTCGAGGTCATACGCAAACAACTGCATGCCAAAGGCTACCGAACCCCCTTGGTGGCCGACATCCATTTCACGCCCAATGCGGCCGAGATGGCGGCAAGGCTGGTGGAGAAAGTGCGCATCAACCCGGGCAACTACGCCGACAAAAAGAAATTCGAAACCCACGATTACACCGATGCGGCATATGCAGCCGAGCTGGAACGCATACGCGACCGCTTTGTGCCCCTGGTGCGCATCTGCAAAGAATACGGCACGGCCATGCGCATTGGAACCAACCACGGTTCCCTCAGCGACCGCATCTTAAGCCGCTACGGCGATACGCCCCTCGGCATGGTAGAGTCTGCGCTAGAGTTTATGCGCATTGCCGAGAACGAAGGGTTTTACAACATGGTATTATCCATGAAAGCTTCCAACACCCAGGTCATGGTTCAGGCCTACAGGTTATTGGTTGTGAAAATGAAGGAGCTAGGCATGGCCTATCCTCTGCACCTTGGGGTAACGGAGGCCGGAGACGGTGAAGATGGGCGCATCAAATCGGCTGTGGGCATTGGTACCCTTTTGGAAGATGGCCTGGGGGATACCGTTCGTGTGAGCCTAACCGAAGATCCGGAGTTTGAGATTCCCGTAGCCAAAGCCCTTGTGGCCCGCTACTCCAATAGAGCCGGCCACGCGCCCATTGTGGCCTTGGAAGGGCAGGAGCGGGAACGGGTTGCCTTGCACTACAATCCCATACAGCACCACAGGCGCAGCACCAACGAAACCGTTAACCTCGGCGGGCACAACGTTCCCAGGGTGGTGGCCGATCTAAGCCACATCTCTCCCTTAGAGCCCGCCAACCTGTTTGGGGTTGATTACCGCTACAGCGTGCCTCTAGACAAGTGGCATCTGGGCGATTTGGCCTGCGATTATGTGTACGCCGGCGATGCCCCGCTGTCCTTCGAAATTCCCGGCACGCTCGGGGTTGTTCTCAACCATCAGGCATGGGAGCAGCATCGCAGCTTAGAGCGCCATTATCCGCTTTTCTGCGCAGAGGAGGTCTTTCGTGTGCCCCATCTTCACCCACACATGAACTGGGTAGCCGTTGATCTGGAAACCCTAACCCCTTCCTTGCTCGAACGCCTCGACACCGTTCCGGGTGCCGTGCTGCTGCTCGATACCACCCATGCGCATGGCATGGCGGAACAAAGGCGCGCCTTTTTCCGCCTTTTGGCCTTGGAATGCAGGGTGCCGGTGATCCTCAAACGCAACTACCGCGACCTTTCCGAAGACCAGCTTCAACTCTACGCTGCCACCGATTTAGGCGCTTTGTTGGTGGATGGTTTCGGCGACGGCATCTGGATCAAAGCTTCCGGATGCGGTTCTCCGTCTCTGATAAACCGCCTTGGCTTTGGCATCTTGCAGGCGGCTCGCATGCGCACCAGTAAAACCGAATACATCTCTTGTCCATCCTGCGGCCGCACCCTCTTCGACCTTCAGGAAACAACCCAGAAAATTCGTTCCCGCACCGATCACCTCAAAGGCGTGAAAATCGGCATCATGGGGTGCATTGTAAACGGTCCGGGCGAAATGGCCGATGCCGATTATGGCTATGTTGGGGTAGGCGTGGGCAAAATCACCTTGTACAAAGGTCAGGAAGTGGTGAGGCGCAACATCCCCGCAGAAGATGCGGTAGATCAGCTCATAGACCTCATTCGGGAGCACGGCGATTGGGTGGAGCGTCCCGAGGCGTTTGCATGAGTTCAGGGAAACATCATGTACAAGTAAACCTCAGGTAAGGTTGCGCCGTATTCAATTTTGGCGCAAGTACATATTGTTTGTACATTGGCCCGTCAAACTGAAAGCCAACCCCAACAACAAGGCCAGCAGATGGTTAAATCATTACTTCGCTTCGTTTCATTATTCCTGCTATTGCTGAGTGGGGGTGAGCTTCTTGCACAAGCTGGAAATTGCTTTGTGGCCTATGGCGCTGCCACACCGCTGAATCCCAACTTAGTGCCGGGGCCTGGTGGGAACTTTTACGTATGCCCTAATGTACCTGTAACCTTTACCTTCAACCAAGGGGTGGGCAACGGAAGCATCAACCTGAACAACGTAAAATCTACCCTCAACAACGCCAACCCCAACCAAAGTTATACCATACAGAACATCCCTTACAGCCCGCTTCCATTCACAACCGGTACCCTGCCTACATGGCCAACCAACGGGGGTGGAACCACCGCTCCAGATGACAATTGCTCAGACCTCGTACCAATTGGTTTTCCCTTTTGTTTTTTCAATGAGACCTTCACCCAAATACGCATAGGCTCTAACGGCTACATCACCTTTGAACCCTCAAACAATTGTCCGGTATGGGCCACAGGTAATGGTGCCTTCCCCAATGCTGCTTATCCTCGCCCGGCGGTCATGTTCCCGTTCACGGATTTCTTGCCCGGTGCACCGAATGCCAATACCTTCATCCGCTATCGTACGGAGGGCGTAGCCCCTTGCAGGCGCTTTGTTCTCACGTTCCGGAACGTACCCTATTTTTCGTGTACCAACCTTCAGTTTACCGGTCAGTTGGTGCTGTACGAAGCAACGCGTGTGATTGAAACCTTTATTCAATCCAAGCCCACTTGTGCCGGGTGGAATTCAGGAAGATCAACGCATGGGATTCACCGCTCGAATGGTGCAAACGCCGTGGTCGTTCCCGGGCGAAACAATGTGGCTTGGGCGGTAAATACACCCGAAGGAAAACGTTTTGTGCCCAACGGCAGTTTGAGTTGCAACCCTGTTACCTTCTGGTATCAACTTCTTCCTGGGAACGTCTTACAGCCCGTGGGTACCGGAGCCAATTATACGTTAACACCGGTTCAGGATACCACCGTGCTTATTGTGGCGCCATCGTGCTCAACTCAAAACCTGTGCGGTATCCCGGGCGGGCAATTTCCGTTTGGTGCCGATACCATTACGGTTATTTTATCTCCTCCAAACCTGCCCCCGATTCAGGTTACCAACAACCTTTGTTTTGGTGCCAGTACCGGCCAGGCAGTTACTACGGGTGTGGGCATGCCGAATTTCCAATATCAGTGGTCCATTCTGAACGGCGCTTCCATTCGAGACACCACCCGCCAGCAGTCTACAGACACGTTGAGGAATCTCTCAAACGGTGACTATTTTGTGCTGGTTACCGATGGCAATGGTTGCACCGCCACCGGGCAATTTACGGTAGTGGGCCCTTCGGCACCGGTGGTGCTCAGTCAAGATTCTATTTTCGATCTTAAGTGCCACGGGGTTTCCACCGGTAGGGTATACGTGCATGCAACAGGAGGCAATCCGGGTTATACCTACACCGAATTGTCATCCGGCCAATCCAACACCAACGGGGCGTTCACAAACCTGGCTGCAGGCACCTTCAGCATTGTGGCTGCAGACCAAAACCTTTGCTCGGATACCATAACCTTTACGCTCACCCAACCCGATACCCTCTGGTACATCCCCGACTCCCTGCGCAATGTGTATTGCCACGGTGATTACACGGGTTATCTTCAGTATCACGGCATTGGCGGAAGCCCACCCTATACCTATTCCATTACCTCTACTTCTATTACCCCACCATCAAATGGATTGGGTGTTTTCGACAATTTGCCTTGGGGCATATACACGGCAACCGTTACCGATTTCAACCAATGCTCCATCTCGTTTGACACCACCCTTACTCAGCCCGCAACTCCGCTTTCCGGATTTGTAACCAATACCACCAACGTCGCGTGTTTTGGCGATACCACGGGATCGGTTAGCATTACGCCCCAGGGCGGAACCCCTCCCTATTCCCTTACCAACGGCCTGATTACCATTACGTCGCCCGGAAGCAGCCCGGTGTTGTTTTCCAATTTGGGCGTGGGTGTGGACAGCATTTTAGTTGTGGATTCTTTGGGTTGTCAGTTCTATGTTCCGTTCCAGATTTTCGGACCTACTCAGCCTCTTTCAGTGTCCATCACCAACATCATAAATGTACTGTGTTTGCCCACCATCAACGGATCGGCTACTGCGGTTGCTGCTGGCGGTACGCCTTTGAATGGCACCTACACCTATCGTTTGTATTCACTTCCATTGGTGGGGGCACCCAATCTTCTTTCCACCAACATTACCGGGGTTTTCGGCGGTTTGGGTGGGGCAAACTATCAGATTACGGTAACCGACAACAACGGTTGTACGACCTCGGTGAATTTCTCCATTACCCAGCCCACTGCTCCCCTTTCTGTTAACCTTCTTTCCCAGACCAATATCCTGTGCTACGGTGCTGCAACGGGGTCAATACAAATTACTCCGGTGGGTGGGACCAACCCCTATCGCTTTTTCTTGAATGGGGTTCAGCAGCCCGGCAACCTCATGGTGAACTTAACGGCCGGGGTTTACCAGCTCAGCATAACCGATACCAACGGCTGCCAAGCCACCTTGAATGTTACGCTTACACAGCCGGCAGCAGCCCTTAGTGGTTCGGTTATCAGCAGCACCAACCCAACCTGTTTTGGGGTGTGCAACGGAGGTTTTCAATTGACGGCCACCGGTGGAACCAATCCTTATACCTATTCCAACGGAATAGCCTCTAACTCAACCGGACTGTTTTCCAACCAATGTGCGGGGCCTATTGGTGCATTGGTTACGGACAACAACGGGTGTTCTTCACCCATTCCGCTTACGTTAACGGAACCTGCTTCTGCTTTATCGGGATCCATAGTTCAACAGATTCCGGTATCTTGCTTCGGGGGCAGCAACGGGGGGGTAACCGTGCAGGCCTCTGGAGGTACAGCCACCTACACCTACAGCATTGCCTGCAGCACGCCTCCGCAGCAAAACATCACCGGGGTTTTTTCCGGTCTGCCTGCCGGTAACTGCCCGGTATTGATAACCGACCAAAACGGTTGTACCTATACCCAGCCTGTAATTATTGCCCAGCCTTTAGCACCGGTTTCGGTTTCAACCAGCGGTTCTGTTCCTGTGGACTGCTTTGGCAATGCCACCGGTTCGTTTTGCGTGCAGATCAACGGCGGAACCGGTCCATATTCGGTTGTGGCCACCGAAACCACCACCTTCTTGCCTGCCGGAGTTTGGAACCCCACCACCGCTTGTTTTGAGCAAGTTTTGGCCGGCACCTACGCCATCTTGGTGACCGATGCGGCCGGATGTACGGCAACGGGCACCATCAGCATTTCTCAGCCAACAGCACCTGTATCGGCAACCGCCCAAACTCAGGCCGTGTTGTGTACGGGAGAGCAAACCGGGTCTATTTTGGTCAATCCAACAGGAGGAACTCCACCGTATTCGTTTCAGATCAGCCTTCCCGGCAGCATCTTTGTAACTACCAATCAGTTCAACAACTTGGCTGCGGGTAATTACACCGTTGTTGTAAAAGACTTAAACAATTGTACCTTTACCGTTGCGGCAACCGTTGCGCAGCCAGCGTTGGCCTTGAGTTCGGTAATCAGCAACCAGGTAAACCAAACCTGCCACGGCGGCACCTCAGGTTGTGTAACCGTATCGGCGGTTGCTGGTACGGGCACGGCACCCTACACATACACGTACCAAGGAGTAAGCAACGCCTCAGGGATATTCTGTAACCTCTCGGCCGGTACGTTTAACATTGTGGTTACCGACGCCAATCAATGTGCCTACATACAATTGGTGAACATCACCGAGCCTCCTCCGGTACAGGCGCTCATCAACAATGTGGTACCCGTTTCTTGTTTCAACGGAAGTGATGGTTCGGCAACAGCCTCTGCAACGGGAGGAACACCGGGTTCGGTTACGCTTTACACCTACCAATGGGTGAACATGCTCAACACCACCCCGCTTGCCACTAATCTTGTGGCCGGCACCTATTGTGTTGTGGTAACCGATGGCAACAACTGCACGAGTCAAACCTGTGCAACGGTAAATGAACCCGATACCCTCATCATCAATGCACCTCCCTTGTCTTTCATCTGTTTGGGCGACTCGGCAACGCTGTTCGGAGCTGCAAATGGAGGAACACCCCCCTATTCGTTTAGTTGGCTGCCCAACGGCGTTTCAACGGGCATCACCGGCACGCCGGTAAAGGTTGCACCCGTAACCAGCACCAACTACCTTATTCAGGTAACCGATTCACGTGGGTGCCAGTCTGCTATAGACACCAGTAGGGTTGTGGTAAATTCCATCCCCACGCCGCTCTTCAGCGTACCCAATCAAGAGGGCTGTGAAATCTTTTGTACACAGTTTCAAGATCTCTCCATCATTGCATCTGCCGTTCCCGACAGCATAATTTGGTGGAGATGGGAGTTTGGAGACGAACAAATCAGCGACCAAAGCAATCCCATGCACTGCTATGAGGCCGATGGGCGATATGACGTTAAGCTAACCGTAAAAAGCGCTTTTGGCTGTAAGGCTTCTCTCACGCAGAATCAGATTGTGGTGGTGCACCCCAAGCCTTATCCCGACTTTACCTTTGGACCACAGCCCACAACCTTGCTCGACAGCAAGATTCAGTTCACGGCTGTGGAGTTGGACAGTACCTACTACAAATGGAGCTTTGGCGACGGCAACACATCGGTGCTGCACCAGCCTATGCACGAATATGGCGATACGGGCAACTATTGCGTTCAATTGAAAATGACCACCAATTATGGTTGTGCCGACTCTCTAGTTCGTTGTTTGCGCATCAGCCCGAACTTTACCCTATTTGCGCCCAACAGTTTTACGCCCAACCGCGATGGCACAAACGAAGAATTCTTGTTGAAGGGCCAGTACATTCGCGAGTACAACCTCACCATTTACAATCGATGGGGTACAGTGGTGTTTGAAACGAATGATGTGGAGCAAGGCTGGGATGGAACCTACAACGGTGAGAGTGTGCCTGAGGGCACCTATTCTTGGTATGCGAAGGTTACCGATACTGAGGGTTTGTCGTATCGGAAGAACGGCATGATTTCCCTTATTCGCTGATTTTTTTTATGCGCATATTGTTGTTGTCCGACACCCACGGGTGCTGGGATGAATGGATGGAAGCGCACATGCGGGCCTCTGACCAAGTATGGCATGGGGGCGATTTGGGAACAGGGTGGCTGGATCGTTTTCATGAGCGTTTGCCTGACAAGTCGTTGTTGGCGGTTTACGGCAACATAGACGATGCTTCTACCCGTGTACAGGTTCCTGAAGTATTATGTTCTGAATCCGCAGGGGCACGAGTCCTCATGCGTCACATAGCCGGAGTACCCCGGCGCTACAATGCAGAAACCCGCGCATTGTTGGCAATGCACAAGCCGGCAATATTTGTTTGCGGTCATTCGCACATTTTGCGCGTAGAGCACGACCCAGCCTTTGGACACCTGCATCTTAACCCCGGCGCAGCAGGCTGGCACGGCTTTCATACCAAGCGCACCCTACTGCGATTTGAACTGCATGGCGGGCAACCCCGCAACATGGTGGTGGTTGAAATGCCCCGCACCTCTGCACGCCAATGAACCAATACCACCACATTGCCGAGGCAAGATTTGGGTTTTGCTTGTTTTCTTGTTTTCTTTGCACCCTTAAACACCAAAAACAACCTACACCATGTCGGATATTACCACCCGCGTAAAAGCCATTATAGTGGACAAACTGGGCGTTGACGAAAAAGAAGTCACCAACGAGGCAAGCTTCACCAACGATTTGGGTGCGGATTCTCTGGATACCGTTGAACTCATCATGGAATTCGAAAAAGAATTCAACATCGCCATTCCTGACGATCAAGCTGAAAACATCAGCACCGTGGGCCAAGCCATTACCTACATCGAGGCCAACGTAAAATAACATTTCCCTTTTCATGGAATTTCCACGCGTTGTTGTAACGGGTATAGGTGCGCTTACGCCCATTGGCAACACAGCCTCTGCGTACTGGGATAGTTTGATTAAAGGCGTGAGCGGTGCTGCACCTATAACCCATTTTGATGCGAGTAAATTCAAGACCCGATTTGCCTGCGAGGTGAAAGGGTTTGATGCTACAGCTCATTTCGATCGGAAAGAGGCGCGCAAAATGGATAAATTCACTCAGTATGCCATGGTTGCGGCCGATGAGGCCATGCGCGACTCTGGCCTGAATCCGGAGGCTGTCGACTCGGATCGAGTTGGCGTTATTTGGGGTTCGGGCATTGGTGGACTGGACACGTTCCTCCACGAGTGCTTAGACTTTGCCAAAGGAGATGGAACCCCGCGTTTTAATCCCTTCTTCATCCCCAAGATGATTGCGGACATTGCCTCGGGGCACATCAGCATCAAATATGGGTTTAGAGGCCCCAACTTTACTACTGTTTCGGCTTGCGCCTCCTCTACCAATGCCCTCATCGATGCCTTCAATTACATTCGATTGGGCATGGCCGATGTCATCGTAACCGGAGGTTCTGAGGCCGCTGTAAATGAGGCCGGAATGGGAGGTTTCAATGCCCTTCAGGCACTGAGTACCCGCAACGACTCGCCCGAAACAGCCTCCCGGCCTTTTGATTTGGACCGTGATGGTTTTGTGTTGGGCGAAGGAGCAGGGGCCGTGATTTTAGAATCCTTGGAGCATGCGCAAAAGCGTGGTGCCACCATTTATGCAGAGCTTGTTGGCGGAGGTCTTAGTGCAGATGCTTATCACATTACCGCTCCGCATCCGGAAGGACTGGGGGCGTTGAACGTAATGAAGAATGCCTTGCGCGATGCCCGCATGCAGGCCGATGAAATTGATTACATCAACGTACACGGTACCTCAACACCATTGGGTGATGTGAGCGAAACCAAGGCCATTGGTCAGGTGTTTGGCGAGCATGCCCACAAGCTCAACATCAGCTCTACCAAATCCATGACCGGGCATTTACTTGGAGCTGCTGGTGTGATTGAAGCCATTGCCTCTATCTTGGCGGTGAAGCACGGCATTGTGCCGCCCACCATCAACCACTTTACCGACGATCCGGGCTTTGACCCCAAGCTCAACTTTACCTTCAACCAAGCTCAGCACCGCGAGGTGAGGGCTGCCTTGAGCAATACCTTCGGTTTTGGCGGACATAATGCTTCGGTTATATTCCGGAAGTTCCCACACGTGTAATTGCCACTCAGTCGTTTTTTACCATCCATTCTCTTCATCGGTTATTATACCGACAAACAGCTGTTTGCTTTTCTCAGAAGTGTCTTAGGTTTTGCACCGGGTAACATGGCGGTGTACAAAACTGCCCTGCGTCACAAATCCGCTGCTCAGGAGATTCGAAAAGGCGTGAAAGACAGCAACGAGCGTTTGGAGTTTTTGGGCGATGCTATACTAAGTGCAGTGGTAGCCGATTACCTGTACAAACGTTTTCCTTATAAAGACGAGGGGTTCTTAACGAAACTGCGCAGCCGCATGGTGAGCCGAGAGAACGTGAATGAGCTCTCACGAAAAATGGCTTTGCCCGCGTTTATTGAATCAAACTCCCAGGGTCAGACACCGCCTAGATCTATGGACGGGGATGCAATGGAAGCCCTTATTGGTGCCGTATTTCTCGACAAAGGATACCAAGTTGCAGAAGACTTCATCCTCAACCGCATGGTGCGTTTTCACATCGATATGGATGAGCTGGAGTTCAACGACAAAGACTATAAGAGTAGAGTTATTGAATGGGCACAGCGCAACCGTAAGCGCTTTAGTTTCGAAGTCTTAAAAGAGGGCGGCACCGCGCGGCAACGACTATATGAGGTACAACTTCTGCTCGATGGCGAGCAGGCATCGGTGGGCAAGGGTACCTCAAAAAAAGCGGCAGAGCAGTCCGCCTCAGAAGTTTTCTTGCGCAGCCAGAACCTTTGAGTTTACCCTTAACCTTTTTTTATTCATCGCATGCAGGTACCCTTCCGTACCTTAGCAGCGTGCAAGAATTTGGGGCATAATCCCCAACCGCACTATCTTAGTGTCCATTTTACACCCTGATGAAAACTATGGCGCATCCCAAGCGTGTGAATTTGGAATGGAGGTTGGACTTCCTGTTGGCCGGCTTGGTGGTTCAGGGGTCTATGCACATGGCCCCATTTGAAATGGCGCAGGCCCACAGCATTCAGTTTTCCCGCACCAATCCCTTTGTTCCCATTGGAGGTGCTCAGACCATGCCTGTAGCCAAAGACGAGCTCTTTCCTGAGGTGGCCCGTACCCTTGAGCAGGAGGGATTTACCCAGTTCGTTTATCCCCTCTCGGAGGAGGAAGGCGTGCTGCATCTGGTGGCCAACCAGGATCAGGGTTTGGTGTTGTTGCCCAAGTACAAGGTGTATAACTTTTTATTGATTCTCCGAAGTTCCAGTCCGGGTGTGCGTCTCTTCGATCAATGGGTTCAACGTTTCAAGAGTCTTCCATCTGTGCAGGTGGTAAATGTGATCAACACGGAACCAGCCAACGAATTCTTTCATCTATTAGCATAACATCATGAGCAATCGTAATTGGAGTAAAACAAAAATTGTGGCCACCATGGGGCCTGCCTCATCACCAAAAGAAGTCTTGACGGCGATGATGGATGCCGGGCTCGACGTATGTCGCATCAACGCCTCACATGGTTCGCATGCAGACCATCAACAGGTGGTAAACACGATACGCGAGCTGAACCGTGAGAGGGGTTATAACATAGCCATATTAGTTGACCTTCAGGGGCCAAAGCTTAGGATTGGCAACGTAGAGAACAACGCCGTGCATCTTGAATCCGGGGCTGAGCTCACCATTACCACGCACGAGTGCATGGGAACAGCAGACCGCCTCTACATCACCTATCCCGAGTTTCCGAAAGATGTGGCCATTGGCGACCATGTGCTCATCGACGATGGTAAACTGAAGCTTACCGTAACCGACACCAACCGCATGGACACCGTGAAAGCCGTGGTGATCAACGGCGGTGTGTTGTCCTCGAAAAAAGGTGTGAACTTGCCCAACACGCGCATCTCTCTTCCTTCTTTAACTCCCAAGGATCTACTGGATTTGGAGTGGGCCTTGTCGAACGACGTGGAGTGGATTGGCCTTTCTTTTGTTCGTTCCGTTACGGATGTGGTGGATTTGAAAGACCGGATCTTTGCTGCCAAGAAAACCACCCGCGTGGTGGCCAAGATAGAGAAGCCCGAGGCCATTCGGGAAATTGATAACATCATTGATATGTCGGACGCCATTATGGTGGCTCGGGGCGATTTGGGTGTGGAAATGCCCATGGAAGAAGTTCCCCTCATGCAGAAAATGATTGTGCAGAAAAGTCTGGCTGCCAGCAAGCCTGTGATCATTGCCACCCAGATGATGGAGAGCATGATTACCAGCTATGCTCCTACGCGGGCCGAAGTAAACGATGTGGCCAATGCCGTTATGGATGGGGCCGATGCGGTGATGTTGAGCGGAGAAACCTCGGTAGGTAAGTATCCGGTGAAAGTGATTGAAAATATGCAGAGCATCATCGATGCAGTGGAGCGGAAATCGCAAATATTCTTTAAAGAACATCAGCCTACTACCCGCAACCAAACCTACATCTCCGACAGCATTTGTTACAACGCTTGTGTAATGGCCAGGCAGGTAGATGCCACCGCCATTGTAACCATGACCAACTCGGGCTACACCGGCTTTAAGTTGGCCAGCCACCGTCCCAAAGCCAACATCTTCATCTTTACCGACAACCGCAGCCTACTCAACACCATGAGCTTGGTTTGGGGCGTTCGGGGCTTTTACTACAACAAGTACGAAAGCACCGATGCCACCATACAGGACATCAAAGAGTTTCTGAAGATTCATGGCTTGGTGAACGTTGACGATTTGGTCATCAACATAGCCTCTATGCCCATGCAGGAGCGGGGCAGGGCTAACATGATTAAGCTCAGCTTCATAGCCTAATACCCCGAAACATTTCCCTGCGGGGGGGTGTGGTAACAAGGGGGCGGAATCCTACCTTTGCAACAACCTACCCACATGGCAAAACGCAATCCTGAGCGCAAGTACATCCGCAGGCTATGGCTGTTGGTGGCGGGCCCGTTTGTGGCATTGGCCATCGTAATCGGCTGCATCCTCGGTTTCAGCGATCTGCCCTCTTTGGAGGAGCTTGAAAATCCGCGGTCCAACCTCGCTTCCCAGGTCATCACCTCCGACCAGCAGGTGCTGGGTAAGTTCTATGTAGAGAACCGCACCGACGTGCAGTTTTCCCAGCTTTCACCCAA
>JBEIVB010000170.1:0-3881 GCA_040374085.1 Flavobacteriales bacterium
CCCATGAGGAAGCAGCTGAGCATAGCCAACCAAGGCGGCGTTTCGAAGGGCAGCATCAAGAGGAAGAGGATATACAACATCGGACTGATGTAGCCGCTGACCTGTATGTTGTTCAGCACAAACAGCTGCAACAGCACCAGCAGAAAAAACCGCCCTGTATGCTTCAACAAATCACTTATCATTTTGCGACCGCTCCTCCAATGCGCGCTGCTCGTCTTTGAACAGGTTGTTGATGATGTACACGTGGGTGATGTTTTTCAGGTTGGCGCTGAATTTTATCCTAAGGTTATAAAAGTTTTCGCCCGGACTTACCTCTATTTTATCGACGGTGCCCAGCAACAGGTTATCCGGGAAAATGGCGGAGTAGGAGTTGGTAGTAACGGTATCGCCCACCTGCAACTTCACGTGGGTTGGAATGTCTGCAAGAGTAGCATAGCGGTAATCGCCGCCCTCCCAAAAGAGAGAGCCATAGTAGCCGTTCTTTCGAATTTTGGCGCTGATGCGGGCCTCTTTGTTGAGCACCGACATTACCGAACAGAAATGCGGCGAAACGTCTTTCACGATGCCCACAATTCCGTTGGTGCACATAACGCCCATTTCTTTTCGCACCCCTTGCAGGCTACCCACGTTGAGGGTGAGGAAGTTGTTTCGTCGGTTTACGGAGTTGTTGATGACCCGCGCATTCACAAATTTATATTGAACACGATATACCGAGTCGCGCACTTCCACCTCTTTCTTGTTGAAGATGGAGTAGGCATCTTTCAACCGGCTTCTGAGCCAAGCATTTTCGCTGGCTAAGTATTCATTGGTTTCCTTCAAGTGGAAATATTCCTGCACGTTGTTCACGGTCATAAACAGGTTGCCCACCACTTCGTTGCTCGAGGTGATGAAGCTGGCACGCTGAAAAGGGTTGTTGGAAAAGAGCAGGTAAAGGCACGAAACCTCGAGCGACAGAAACACAAACAGGTTTACGTTTCGGTAGAAAAAGACGATGAGGTTGCGCACGTGATTCGGTTTGGACTTACGGAAAAAGCTTCCGTTTTCCGGGCAATGAAGTTATGCGTATCGAGACGGCGTTAACGAATCAGGAACTGGAATTTACCAACATTTTTAAGTGCAATACCGGTGCCCCTGGCTACAGCGCGCAGCGGATCTTCGGCAATGTGCACCGGCAGCTTGGTTTTGATGGAAATGCGCTTGTCCAACCCGCGCAACATAGAACCGCCCCCTGCAAGGAAAATACCGGTGCGGTAGATGTCGGCAGAAAGTTCGGGCGGCGACATTTCGAGAGCGCTCAAAATGGCTTCCTCAATCTTGCTGATGGATTTATCCAGAGCATGGGCGATTTCTACATACGAAACGCTGATTTCTTTTGGTATCCCGGTCATAAGGTCGCGCCCGTGCACGGCGAAATCGGGTGGAGGGTTGTCGATGTCTACCGATGCGGCGCCCACCTCAATTTTTACTCGCTCGGCAGAGCGTTCGCCAATGAGGATGTTGTGCTGGCGGCGCATGTAGTCTTCGATGTTGGCGGTGAAGTCGTCGCCGGCAATGCGTATGGATTTTTCGCACACGATGCCGCCCAGTGCGATGATGGCAATCTCGGAGGTACCCCCGCCGATGTCGATGATCATGTTGCCCATGGGTTCTTCCACATCGATGCCGATTCCGATGGCTGCGGCCATAGGCTCGTGGATCATGTACACTTCTTTGGCACCGGCATGCTCAGCCGAGTCGCGCACCGCCCGCTTCTCCACTTCGGTGATGCCCGAGGGAATGCAGATGACCATGCGCAATGAGGGTTGGAAAAGGCGGCGGCCTGGGTGAATCATTTTGATCATGCCCTTGATCATCTCTTCCGCTGCCTCGAAATCGGCAATAACCCCGTCTTTTAGCGGGCGAATGGTCTTGATGTTTTCGTGGGTTTTGCCGTGCATCTGCATGGCCTGCTTGCCTACTGCAATGACTTTGCCCGAGGTGCGGTCGCGGGCAACAATGGAGGGCTCATCCACCACAACTTTATCGTTGTGAATGATGATGGTGTTGGCAGTGCCAAGGTCAATGGCAATTTCCTCGGTGAGGAAGTCAAACAGGGCCATAGGTATAGGCTTGTAAGCGTTAGGTTAATGTTTAAAATGTCGTATTCCGGTGGTGATCATGGCCATGCCATGCTCGTCGCAAAAGGTAATGCTTTCTTGGTCTCGTATGGAGCCCCCCGGGTGAATCACCAGCTCTACGCCGGCCAAGTGGGCCACTTCCACACAATCGGAAAAAGGGAAAAATGCGTCGGAGGCCATAACCGCCCCTTGAAGAGGCTGGTTAAACTGCCGGGCTTTTTCTATGGCCTGGCGCAGCGCATCAATGCGGGAGGTTTGGCCAACTCCCGATGCCAAAAGCTTTTGACCTTTCACCAGCACAATGGCGTTTGAGCGCGTGTGCTTCACTACCTTTTCGGCAAAAAGCATGTCGTTTAACTCGTCGGCATTGGGTGTGCGTTTGCTCACCAGGTTGCGCGATTCGGGGGTGCTGAGGGCTGTGTTGCGGTCTTGTTCCAAGACGCCGTTGAGCACGCTGCGCACTTGGTGCTTGGGCCATGCAAAGGCATGGGTCTCCAGCAGCATGCGGTTGGCTTTGGTAGAAAGCAAGGCGAAGGCTTCCTCATCGAAACCGGGGGCCAACAGCACCTCAAAAAAGAGGGGGTGCATGGACTGGGCGGTTGCCAGATCCAAGCGGCGGTTCACCGCAATAACGCCTCCAAATGGCGACTGGGTATCGGAGCTGAAGGCTTCTGCGTAGGCTTCCTGCAGGGTGGAACGGGTGGCTACCCCGCAAGCATTGTTGTGTTTGACGATGGCAACCGTTGGGCCTTCAAACTCATGCACCAAGCTGAGGGCCGCATCCACGTCCAACAGGTTGTTATAGGATAATGCCTTGCCCGAACGCTGGGTAAACACCTCGTTTAGGCGGCCTTTGAAGGCTCCCTGTTGATGCGGATTTTCACCGTAACGAAGCGGGGAAGATTCCGCAGTTTCGTTCATCCAACCGGCAATGGCGGAGTCGTATCGGCTGGTCACCTGAAACGCTTCGGCGGCCAGGCTGCGGCGTTGTTCTGAATGAAGAACCCCATCCTGGGCGTTGAGCCATGCCGCCACCCGGCTGTATTGATGTTGTCCGGAGATGACCCCTGTGAAGGCGTGGTTTTTGGCTGCAGCGCGCAGCAGGGATATTCCTCCGATGTCAATTTTTTCGATGAGATCTTCTTCGCTGCCTCCGGCGGCTAGGGTAGCTTGGAACGGATACAGGTCTACCACCACCAAATCTATGGTTGGGATATTATGTGTTTCGAGTTGTAATTTATCTTCTTCAACATCTCTTCTTGCCAGGATGCCTCCGAAGACGTTGGGGTGGAGGGTTTTTACTCGTCCGCCCAAAATAGAGGGAAAACCGGTGAGGTCTTCAACGCGCTCCACCGGAAGGCCCAAGGAGCGCACAAAAGCTTCGGTTCCGCCGGTAGAAAGAAGGGTTACGTTGTTCCGATGCAACTCACGCAGGAGAGGCTCCAACCCATCTTTGGCAAAAACCGAAACGAGAGCGGTTTGTATGCGAACGGGGTTGTTCATGTGTGTTGCGTGCGTTAAGGGGCAAAAGTATCAAAATAAAGGGCTGCTCCTCAATGCAAAAATGGGGTAACAGCCAAAAAAAAGCGGATGAAGAAACCCCTAGTTTGTGAGGTACTTATCAACAAAGCGGTAAAGGTTGAATCCCTTTTCTTGGGATGCATTGGAAAGCCTGGTATGAAGGTCGATGCGTGAGACCCCGACCATTCGTTTCCGCACCAAGAGCTGCCAGGCTTTCTCGGTGAGCAGAGCCAGTCGCTTCGG
>JBEIVB010000077.1:0-12320 GCA_040374085.1 Flavobacteriales bacterium
GTTGGCTTGCTCCAGCCAGGCTTTGGCAGAGGCCAGGTTGCTGAGTTGGGTTTTGCTGTATACCTTCTCCAAAAAATTCTCCAGTTTTTCGGCAGCGGTCTTTCCACTGAAGTTCATGATGTCGCGCACGCATTCCGGCTGTTTCTCAGACGAAATTTGAAGGTATTGGTCCAGTCCGGCTTTAAAACCGGCACGATCGGCGTTTACATTGAAATTCTTATAAAATTCTTCGAGGGTAGACAGAACTTTTTTGCGGATGGAGTCGATGCGGGCGGCATTGGGCTGGGCGGCTTCCATGGCTTCAACAAGGGGTAAGATACGTGTGCCCAAGCCCACCAGCTCCGAGCTGCGGCCCGCCATTGACAGATACTGAAGCTGATAATCTACCTCAGAAAATTCGGTAACGGCTTTCTGTATTTCGGTGAGCACATAGCCGTAGGCCTTTTTGCGCGCCTCATCGGAGAACACCCATTGGGTGAAGGTCTCCTCTTCCCGCGCTTTCTTTCGGATCAGACCCAAACGATCCAAACCTTGTGTCATGCCCTTGCTGTTCTTCCAGCCGTTCGACATGCGCGCATATTTGGCGGCGTATTGAATGCTCACCTGCGGGTCTTTCTCCATTTCTTTTTTCCAGGCATCCAAAATGGCGCCTTGTATGGCCACCCTAGGCTTCAGCTCTTTTTCCTGAATCATTTTCAGTTGGTCGGAGGTGGCGTAGCGGTTGGTTCTGCCCGGATATCCCATGACCATAGCCAAATCGCCTTCCTTGTACCCTTTTAGGCTGATGCTCAAAAAGTTCTTTGTTTTCAGGGGTTTGTTTTCGGCGCTGAAGGCAGCGGGCTGACCGTCTTTTCCGGCGTAGATGCGGAGCAAGGCAAAGTCTCCGGTGTGCCGCGGCCACATCCAGTTGTCGGTTTCCCCTCCAAATTTCCCCACAGAGCTGGGCGGACAACCTACCAAGCGGACATCTTTATAAGTTTTAAAAATAAATAGATAATATCCATTTCCGGCAAAAAAATCGCGCACAAAGGCTCTGTAGGTTCCGCCCTCGGAGGCACGTTTCCCAATCTGCTCGCAACGCTCGTCCACGATGCGCTTGCGGTCGCTCCAGCGCAGGGTGTCGGGCAGGTCTTTCAAAACTTCAGCAGTAACGTCTTCCATGCGCTGCAGGATGCTGGCGGTTTGACCGGCTACAGGCAATTCCTCTCCGTAACTGCCGGCCCAGAAACCGGTCTCCAGGTAGTTGTGCTCTAAGGTGCTGTTGGCCTGTATGCCCGAGTAGGCACAGTGGTGGTTGGTAAACAACAAGCCATTGGCCGACATCAATTCTGCGGTACAACCCTCGATCTGAACAATCATGTCTTTCAACGAAGATTGGTTGATGCTGTAGATCTCTTCCGGGGTGAGTTTGCAACCGGCTTTGTTGAGGTCTTCAACGTTCAATCGCTTCACCAGCATGGGAAGCCACATGCCTTCGTCTGCACGCACTCCGGCAGAAAAGGCAAACACAAGTAGGATGGAAAGAATCTTTTTCATACAAAAAAAATGGGCCACTGGCCCATAAAGAAATTAAAATGAAAAGGTTTTAAAACAGTCCGTTTATTTCAGCGTCAATTTTGTTGATGATGATGCCCAGATCTTCCGGTCTCTCGCCGAATTTGTTGGTGTCTACATCAATGATGAGGAGCTTGCCCTGGTCGTAGGTAGAAATCCACGCTTCGTAGCGCTCGTTCAAACGCTTGAGGTAGTCGATGCGGATGCTGTTCTCATAATCTCTGCCCCGCTTGGCAATCTGAGATACCAAGGTGGAAACAGATGCCCGCAGGTAAATGAGCAGGTCCGGAGGCTGCACGAATTTGTCCATGAGGTTGAACAAGGAGAAGTAGTTCTCGAAGTCGCGGGTGGTCATCAAGCCCATGGCGTGCAGGTTGGGCGCAAAGATGTAGGCATCTTCGTAGATGGTTCTGTCCTGAATCACGTCTTTTCCGCTTTTGCGGATGTCGAGTATTTGGCTGAACCGGCTGTTTAAGAAGTAGATCTGCAGGTTAAACGACCAACGCTGCATGTCTTCGTAGAAGTCGTTGAGATAGGGATTGTCGTCTGCATCCTCAAAGTGGGCTTTCCAGTTGTAGTGCTTGGCCAACTGGGTGGTGAGGGTGGTCTTTCCGGAGCCAATGTTTCCCGCAACGGCTATGTGCATAAAAAGAGGTTTAAAAAAAATGAAGTGCGAATCCGTAAAAGTATCCCGATTTGGGTTACGGGAAGAGGTAAGTTTTCAACGTGTTTCCCACGAGCACCCAAAGGGTTTTCCGATACACGCGGCAGGCTTTCCAGTCGGCATCCGGTATCCGAAAGACCTGTTCCACAGGGTCGGAGAAGCGCCGAACGAATACGCTGTCTGCCCGCCCAGAGAAGCTGCGGTCTTCCTGCACCCACCAGTTTTTTCGGTTGTCCTGATGCCAGGTGGTGAGGTAGGTGCCGAATACATCAAAGACCAGCACGTCGCCGTTGTCACAACCCACAAGTAAGCGGTTCTCGCGTTCCCAAATGCGCGAAACCCGAAAGTCGCCCCCCAACTGAGCCCTCAGGTTTCCGGTACGCACCACAGGCTCGAGGCTTCCATTGAAGCGCAGGAGCTGAAGGGCATCGCTGTCGAACACCCAAAAGCCGTTGTCGAAGGAGGCGCAGGCATCGAAGGCCCGCTGTATGCCCAGGTTTTCCAACACAAGACGGTCGCCGCTGGGGTTTAACATGTTGTCTAAAAACACCACGGTGTTGAAGTCGCGGTAGAACACCAATATTTTCATGGGGTTGCGCACATCCAGCTTGGATATGTTGCCCAAGCTTTTGTCGGAGTAGCGGCTCAGGAGTTTTCCGCGCGCATCCAATTTCTGCACCTCAGAACCCTGCACGGCGTAGAGAAACCCCAGGTTATCGGCCTCCATTTCTTCTCCCGGCCACACCATGCTGCGCTCGAGTTTCAAGTCCTGAGCGGGCAGGGCCATGTAGATGCCCATGAGGATGATCAGCAGCCTGAATTTCATAAGCATTTTAGTATTTCGTTCATCACGTCACGGTCGTTGCACAAGCGCGGCACTTTGTGCTGCCCACCCAGCTTGTTTCGCTTCTCCATCCACCGGTAGAAGGTTTGAGGAGTGGCTGCAACAATTTCGGGTGGACCCAAGAGCAGGTTGCCCGCTCGCTTGGCTTCGTAATCGGAGTTGAGGGCTTTTAGGGCATTGTCGAGCAACTCGGCAAAGTAATCGGGATGTTCGGGCGGGGTAGAAAATTCTATGAGCCACTGATGATGGCCTCTCCCTTTTGCATCTTGAAATACAGGGGCAGCAGTGTATTCGGCTACAACAGCCCCCGACTTTTTACAACTTATTTCCAATGCACGCTCGGCGTTCTCCATCACGAGCTCCTCGCCAAATGCGTTGATGAAACTCTTGGTGCGGCCCGTAATGGTGAAGCGATAGGGCAGGAGGGAGGTGAACCGAATGGTGTCGCCAATGCGGTATCTCCACAACCCCCCGTTGGTGCTGATGATGAGGGCATAGGTTTTACCCAGTTCCACCGCCGAAAGGGGCAGTACCACACCGGGCTCCAACACCGACTCAAATTCATAATAAATGCCGTAGTCGAGCATGAGCAGAAGGTCGCGGTGATCTAAGCGATCTTGCAGGCCAAAGAAGCCCTCCGAGGCGTTGTAGGTCTCCATGTAGCGGATGCCGGATGGGCCCATGATGCGGTTAAAGGAATCGAAATAGGGAGCCATGTTTACCCCACCGTGAAAAAAGACTTCCAGGTTGGGCCAAACTTCGTGCACGTGTTTGATGCGGGCACGCTCCAAAAGCCTCAGGAGGATGCGTAAGATCCACGAGGGCACGCCCGCCAATGAGGTTACATTTTCTTGCCGGACTTCTCCCACCAATTTATCCAGTTTCTCTTCCCAATTGCTCAGCAGGGCCGTTTCTATGGAAGGGGTTCGGGCCCATTCGGCCAGCAAAGGCAGATTTTGTAAGATGATGGCAGAGAGGTCGCCCTGGTGCCGATCGGCATCGGGCGAAACTAAGCTGTGCGAGCCGCTGAGCGTGAGTGATTTCCCGGTAAACAGGTTGGTGTTCTCGGTGTTGTGGCAATAGAGGGCAATCATGTCTTTGCCCCCTTTGAAATGGCATTCCTCCATCGACTCCTCGGTAACCGGAATGAACTTGCTTTTGCCTCCGGTGGTGCCCGATGATTTGGCGTACCATTTTACCTCGCCTGGCCATAACACGTTGGTTGTGCCGGCCATCATACGCGCCACGGGTTCGCGAACATCTTCGTAGTCCTGTACCGGAACTTGCCCCGCAAAGGCATCGGCAGTGCGTATATCGGCAAAACCGTGTTTGCGACCAAACTCCGTATCCCGCGCGGTTTTAAGGAGTCTACGCAGCACGTCTTCCTGCACTTCGTGGGGATATTTTGTAAACAGCTCCATCTGGTGGAGGCGCTGCTTAAACACCCACGAAACGATGTTGTTGATGAGGGCCATATAACCCTTATCTTATTGCCATGTGCGTGCTTCCGACCGTATGGTTTCCAAAGCCACATCGGTGGGCAGGCGCTCCAAACGGGTAATGATGTCGAAAAGCACGTTCACCATCTCCATTCCATCGGCATGATCGGCTACCCGTGTGGATGCGATGTTTACGGCTTTAATGGTTTCTTCTTTGGCGGTTTTTATAACCTCCCAGGTTTTGGAGCTGAGGTACACCTGCTGGGCCAGGTTGTGATCGAACTCAGCCCGTATGGTCTTCAGCAGTTCGCTCTGCAACTCGCGGCTGCGCATGCCGGGTTTGTGGGTGCGCAATACCAGATTTTGCAGTGCAATCCTCTCCATCAGTAAAGCCATGCGCTCATAGGCCTGAAGCTTGGCAGGCAGGGTTACTTTCTGGGTCTGCAACTGCAACTCCATGCGGCGCATGCGCTCATCGTGGTCGAGCATGCGGCGAACCAGCACAAAAAAAATGACACCCACCAAGATGGCGGGCAAACAGTATGCGATTCCTTGCCAGAGGGATTCCATGACGATGCGGTGGTTGTGGTGAATATTGGGTTCAAAAATAAGCGCAAAGCAGGTGCACTGCATCGCATGAGAACGGAAAGATAACGTTATTTGGCGTAATATTTGATGGTGAGGACCACAAGAATGTGTTGGATGCCCAAAGCTGGTTTGTTGTTTCTTTTGCTGTTCATGGCAATGCTGAGGCCCGCACAGGCTCAGGATTTCGGTCAGGCTTTTCGGACCGGAAACGTCCGATTGATTTCATCGAGCTTCAGTTCAAACGTGGAGATGAACATCCTTGGCGAGGAGGGGCTCTACTCCAAAGCTCAGGCCGAGCAGATCTTAAAAGATTTTATGCAACGCAACCCTCCTCAACGCTTTGTACAGCGTCACCTGGGCGTGGGGCGCGATGGCAACCAGTACCTCATCGGCACCTTCGAATCGCAAGGTGGTCAGTTCAGAGCCTATATCTACATACAACGCATCGGCGCCCAGTCTTTGGTGCGGGAGATCCGCATTGAGCGGGAACGCTAACTTTGCGGCATGACCATAGAGGACTTCATTCAATTAGCCATTACCGAAGACGTCGGCAACGGCGACATCACATCCCTTTCCTGTGTACCAGCCCAGGCGATCTCATCGGCTCGGCTGCTGGTAAAAGCACCGGGTATTCTGGCAGGGGTTGAGGTAGCCTTAAAGGTTTGGAACGTGCTCGACCCCGACCTCAGCGTGGAGGTCTACATGCAGGATGGGGCCGAGGTGAGCAGCGGCGATGTGGCCTTTTTGGTTTCGGGCAGTGCCCGCTCCATCCTAAAAGGAGAGCGACTGGTGTTGAACCTCATGCAGCGGATGAGCGGCATCGCCACCTACACCCATCGCTTGGTGCAGCAGGTGCATGGTACAAAAGCCGTTCTGCTCGATACCCGAAAAACTACACCGGGTTTCCGGCAGTTTGAGAAATGGGCCGTGCGCATAGGCGGTGCACAAAACCACAGATCCGGTTTGTTCGACATGGTGATGATCAAAGACAACCATGTAGATTTTGCAGGAGGCATACAACAGGCCATAACCGCGTGTCGCCACTACCTGAGCCACAGCGCTCTAAGCGTAAAAGTAGAGATTGAGTGCCGCAACCTAGATGAGGTCCAGCAGGTTCTGAAAACTGGGGGTGTAGATCGCATCATGCTCGACAATTTTTCGCCTGAGCTGTTGCGCCAGGCATTGGAACTTATACAAGGGCGCTTCGAAACTGAGGCATCGGGCGGAATAACCGAAGCCAACCTGCGCAGCTATGCCGAAACCGGCGTGGACTACATTTCCATTGGTGCCCTCACCCACAGCTACCGCAGCCTCGATCTCAGTTTGAAAGCCGTTTCCTAAGCGATGGTATGGCTGCGCAATTGGCTTCAGCGCCACGCTTGGTTTCAAAAACTCATTTGGCTTATTGACCGAATTTTTATCCCCGGTTTTGAGCGTGTTTCCCTGTTGCACATCCTTCGTTTTGTTGGCAAAAGTTTGTGGAGCGCCAACCTTACCACCCGCGCTTCTTCCCTGGCATTTAAATTCTTCTTGGCCATCTTCCCCAGCCTTATTTTTCTCATTACCCTTATCCCATACGTCCCCATCGCCGATTTTCAGGCACGACTGCTGTCCTTGCTTCAGGAAATACTGCCCTCAGGAGCCTATGCCGCCACCCAAGAAACCTTAGAGGATCTTATTCTTCAGCAGCACGGTGGTCTGCTCTCCTTCGGTTTTCTGTTTGCCCTCTACCTGGCCACCGATGGGGTGCACGCCATGATCAAATCCTTCAACCAAAGCGACCACACCCGCGAAAGCCGCCACCCGCTGCGCATTTGGCTTACCGCCATGTTGTTGGTGTTCATCCTCACCCTGCTGCTCATCCTTTCCGTTGGGCTCATCGTGTTCAGCGAAGTAATGGTGCAATACGCTCAGCAAACCGGGCTGCTTAAGGATGCAGTTTGGATTTGGCTGCTTCAAATTGGAAAATGGGGCATTACCTTAGGGTTGTTCTTTTTTGCCATTTCCTTCTTGTATTGGCTGGGCCCCGACCAGCGCATGCGTTTCCGTTTTATATCCGCCGGTTCCACCTTGGCAACCTTATTCAGCATCATCATTTCTCTGGGGTTTGCTTACTACGTGAACAACTTTGGCACCTACAACAAACTCTACGGTTCCATAGGAACGGTTATGGTGGTTATGCTTTGGATGTATTTCAATTCCATAGCCTTGCTGATGGGCTATGAGTTGAATGCAAGCCTAAAAGCACTGAATCGGTCGGGCAAAAAAAAGCGTTCGTCGTAGGCATTCGGTATTCATTAATCTGATGATTAGAACCACTCGTGGAATAATGGCTATCTTTAGTCCAATTATTTATGTTGTCTATCCAATCCGGACGTACAAGGATACCAACAGGGGCAAATTATTAAACTGTCATTAAAACAATTGACATGAGGAATATTTCCATCTTATGCGCCGCCTTGCTCCTGGTTTTTTTTAGCCCTGAAGTTCGGTCGCAATCTTATCACACGATAACCTTCACCAATTCGGCGTCGGATTTCAATGCTGCCGAGAAGTTATCGGCTTCAACGGGTGGAACCGATTACTATCTTACCTACGATGCCAACAAGCTCTATTTCGGTGCATTTCGGGCGGGTGGTTTTGCCAACACAGATTACTTTGCCGTTTTGTTGGATACCGACCCCACAGTAACCGTAAACGGCGGTACGGGCAGCACAACCGGTCACACCATGGCTGGGGTCACTCCCTCCTTGCCCTTCACCATCAACGAATGCGGTTTTTTGAATGGCTCCGGAACTTATTCCTCGTTTAAATTTTCGGCTGGAAGCTGGACAGGCTCTGGGCAATCGCCTACCACCTCTCAATCCTCTACCGCACGCGAAATTGCCATTCCACTGAATGCAATCGGCAATCCGGCGGGTTTGTATGTGGCTTTTTACATTGGAACCGGTTCTGGCACCATTTTTTCTCCGGCGCCGGGAACCACTAGCGGACCTTCAGCTGCGCCTGTATTCTCGAGCTACATCGGCGGTTTTGGCGTAAATGCAGCGGGCTGCAACCCGGTTTCGCTTATCAACATGCCCATGCAGGCTGAAATTCAGAACGCATTGCCTCTGAACAACGTTCGCTACGCTAAGGTGCGCATTAGCAGTGGAAGTTACACGCTTGCCAATGCCACAGACTCGGTTTTGATTGCATCTGGCGGGCTGCTTCAGGTTTCGGGCGGTTCCTCCTTTTCCATAGGTAGTGGGGGGGTGGTTTTGGAACAAGGAACTAAGATTAAGAATTCGGCAACGTTAAACGTTGCCTTGGGTCGGGTGCGGTTCAAGGGTCAGGCGGAACTGGAATACAGCTTGGCATTTAAACAAGTTAACGCTGAAGGACCCCTTACCTTGCCAAGCGGGTGCACGGTAAGCGACTCATTGCTTATAAAATCATCCGGCTCACTCGTGGATAATGGCGTAAGTTATGGAACAAACGCTTGGTTGGTCTATCAGCTCATTTCGAATCACAATGCCGGTTTGGAATGGCCTGCCAACACTACTGCGGTGGGTTCTATCCCTTCCAACGTTCTGGTGCGCAACAGCGGCCCTGGTATCCAAGTTGTTTTTTCAAGCAGTGGCTACAGGGCCATACAAAAAGATTATCGGGTGCTGCGAGGGCAATTGCAGCTCCATTCCGGCGCGGGTTCTAACCTTCGCATGCGCACCGGAGATTTCACATTTCTCGGTACGGGAGCCTTTACCCCCATTGCGGCAACCACCAACAAACTGATCTTTGAGGGAACCTCGTCTAATCAAACGTTATCGTTCAGTTCTGTTTGCAGCATTCCTTTTCTGGAGGTAAACAAGCCCAGCCCTCACAACTTGGTGTTATCCGGATCCAGTTATCTCGATGTCACCGGAAATACCGGAGATGTGCTTACCCTAAGCGGCACCGGAGGCATTTCCATTTCCGGCGCTTACCTCAGATTATCCGGGGCAACCGGTGGCAACATCAAATTGGGGTCCTCCGGAACGAATACCATACATAGCTTGTTTATTTTAAATGGTGCCTTCTCTGTAGTGAGCACGGGTGCGCTGCTGAGTTTAGCCAACTGCAACCTTTCCAGCGGCAGCCTAAATTTTGGCAGCAACATCACCACCATTACCACTCAACTGAATGTGGTAAACGGTACCGTGGCCACCAACCCACCTTCTTACTCTGCGGGTTCTACTTTGCTCTACAGCGGATTGGCAAACTACAACCGTGGTTTGGAGTGGAGTGCTCTTTCCGGCGCAGGATATCCTGCCGGAACGGTACATGTTTCCGGTATTGGTACCACCTTAATACTGGGCGCCAACGGCGGTGCCGGTATACAACGTTCATGCGGAAGCAACCTGATTGTTTCATCCGGCGCAACCCTTGATTTAAATGCCGTGCCGATGACCAATTTTGTTCAATGTGCCGGGTTGCAATTGTCGGGCACCTTGAAGCTCAGTTCTTTGAGCGGAGGCGACATGCGCGTGGGAGGAAATGTGGTCGTTAACGCAGGCTCCTCCATAACAGGAACGGTGGGCAGGCTGGTGCTGAATGGAAACAGCAACCTCACCATTTCAGGAACCGGCTCTCTGGGTGTACATCATCTCATTCTGTCCACGACCGGATCCTCTATTAGCTCTTCAGTTGACGTGAGCGTTAGCGGTAATCTAACCTGGTCTGCCGGTGCCCCCCGATTAACCGCTACCTCTGCAAACGGCATTACCTTGAATTCATCTGCCACCCTAAACCAGGCCACGCCAAGCAGCCAGTATGTTGTGGGCAAAATGGGCTATTCTTTTTCTGCTCTTTCCAATGGAACCTTTCTTTATCCCCTCGGAAGCGGCACAACATACAGCCCTGTATCGTTGAGCGTACCCCAAACCACAACAGCCGGTTTAGTGGCCTTTTCCGTTACTGCCTCCGATCATCCATCCATCAGCGCCAGTTGCTTAAATGGGTCAAAAAGTGTGAACCGTTTTTGGACCGGCACCAATTCAGGCGCCTCCTTCTCCGGCAGTCTTTCCGCCACATTTTCCTTTGCCTCTGCTGATTTGGATGCAGGCGTGGTTACCGGAAATTTGCTGGCACAGCAATTCAACGGAAGCTGGTCTTCTTTAGCGGTTACCAATTCTCAGGCTACGAGTACCACGGTAAGCGGCATTTCCCCCAACATGGGTGCGTTTGCCTTGGCCGAACCTACCCTCGGCACCCAGAGCATATCAGGGCCCACTCAGCTGTGCACCAACCTCAACAGCGTTACCTACACGGCCAGCAATTCCCTTGCTGCAACTTCTTATACATGGTCTGTAACCGGGGACATGCAGATAACCGGTGGTCAGGGAACCAACGCCATTACCGTGAGCACCTCAGGCACCTACTCAGGTGGCGCTGTTACTGTGAACATCCTCTACCCCTGCGGAAATACCGTTGCCACCGTTTACAACACCACCTTGCAGTGCAGCAACTTATGGACTGGAATCCAAAGCACGGATTGGAACCTTTCCGGCAACTGGAGTTTGGGCTGGGTACCTTCGGCCAGCACCCGAGTGGTGATACCCCCCACCGCCAATTCACCCAGCATTGGCGCTAACGGAAGTGTTGTGGCTTTTTCCATTGCCCTTAACGCCGGTGCTACGCTTAACGTTGGGACCAACGCTACCTTAGCTTTGCAAGGTTTTGGAAACTGCGTGCTGAATGGCAACCTTTCTATGAGCTCTGGTTCCATGGCGGTATTTAATGGAAGTTATAATATAATGGGAACTGCATCCCCTATATTTTCCAATTTAACCCTTCAGGGTGGAACCACCACCTTTTCAAACCCCTTTACCGTTAACGGCGATTTTACGCTTTGGGAAAGTGCGGCACTCGGTTCTAGCAGTGCCTCTCCTTTTTATGGCCCTGCCAGCCGCTTGGTTTATACCAGTATTCCCACTGCCACCCCCCGAAACAGAGGTAAGGAATGGACATCGGTTTCCGGAGCCGGATACCCTGTACAAGTGGAGCTGAACGGCAGCGCCTATCTCTCCCTCACCAGCGTTGGTGCACCCTCGGTTAACCTGGGTGTTGCGGGCGCCTTGGCCTTGAAGGGCAACTCTACCCTTATTGCGGATACCACAACCGGACCTTTTGCGCACAACCTTCAAGTGAACGGTGATCTCAGCATAGGCGACGGCGGTGCGTGTAAATTGAGGTTGTCTGGTCTTACCTCCAGCCTTACCCTGAAAGGAAACCTGAACGTGGACATCAATTCCACCTTCATCACCAATGAAACAACCTTGGTATTGAACCCTTCGAGCAACACCACGCTTTCCTTAAGCAGTACCACTTCAAACATTAAGAACATCAATCTTATATCCGGTGGAAATGCACGTTTGGATTCCGATTTCTCGATCACCGGTGCATTGAACTTCATTTCGGGTAATTTCGACCTAATGGGGCACAACCTTTTGTTGGGCAGCACCGGGGTTTTATTGAATGAAACAGATGCCTCTCGGGTGATCAACACCGTTCCATCATTGGCCTCGGGCAATGGTTACGTGGAGTACTCGGGCACGGTGGCTTCCACCACCATAAATCCGAACAATACGGGTAACTTGGGCATCACCTTAACCGGTCCGGTTAACTTTGGGACTACCAGCATTAAGCGTTTCAGCGAGTCGGTGGCTTCGGTAGGCGGGCAGGCATCCATTTCACGCGTTTATGTTGTACAAACTGCTAATGCCCCCAACAGCACCGTTGCCCTCTCGTATCTTTCGAGTGAGTTGAACGGCAATGTGGAGACCCCGGGCATGTTCAACCTGTTTTTCTCTGCAGGGCCCAATTACGCCTTGGCTTCTTCTTACTCCGATCTTTTACCCACTTCGTTAACTGCGGCGGGTACTCTTTCGGCCGATCTGCCTACCTCCTTTCCCTCGTCTTTTGCGATTACGGCCTCTACCTCTGCGGTAGCTCCGCTTTCCGGCACTTATACCATAGGCAGCGGGCCATTTGCCACGCTTGAGGATGCCATCAACGAAGTGAACGTGAACGGAGTGGGTGCAGGAGGTTTGAACCTGATTTTACCTCCGGGCTCCACCACCACCATGGTGAATGTAGACATCGACATTTTAAACAACCCACCCACGGTTAACAATCCATTGGTTATAGGCGGCGATGGCACCCTTCCTTTGCCCATCATCAATGCCGGTGCGGGCGGAACCTTAGACCGTGA
>JBEIVB010000162.1:0-4190 GCA_040374085.1 Flavobacteriales bacterium
CCAAGCCCGGATCATGAGGTGGGTTATTTCTGCGGCCGCCTCTGCTCCCATTTCCTTGGCAAGAAAGGCCACAAACTGCTCAAGATCGCGCTTGTAGGCCGCAACGGTATGCAGAGAGCGGCGTCGCTCATACTGCACATACTCTATAAAAGCTTGCTCAAACACAAAAAAAATACCCTTGCCAATGGCAAAGGTATCAAAGCTATGCTGCCCAAAGGCAGAGCAAAACCGAATTACTCGGCTTGCTGACGAAGCGACTGGATGTAAACGGCACGAATCTTGGTTTCGCGCAGTTTTACAGACGGCTTGGTGAACTTCTGGCGTGCACGAAGTTGCTTAATGAGCCCGGTCTTCTCAATTTTCTTCTTGAATTTCTTGAGGGATTTCTCAATGGACTCGCCGTCTTTTACTGGAACAATGATCATGTGTCTGATGATGATTTGGGTCGCAAAAGTAGTTTATTTTGCTTTCGCTCAAACGTTTATTTTAAAATTTCGCGGGAAATAACCAGTTTTTGTATTTCTGATGTACCCTCTCCTATGGTGCACAGCTTACTGTCGCGGTAGAATTTCTCTACTGGGAAGTCTTTGGTGTAGCCATAACCGCCGAAAATCTGAACGGCTTCGGTAGAGGCTTTCACGGCAACTTCAGAGGCGTAATACTTGGCAAACGCCCCCTCTTTGGTCATCTTCTTTCCTTGGTTTTTTAGGTCGGCAGCCTGAAGGGTGAGCAGCTCCGCAGCTTCGATCTCGGTTGCCATATCGGCCAGTTTAAAGGCAATGGCTTGGAAATGCGCGATAGGCTGTCCGAACTGTTCCCGCTCCTTGGCGTACTTCAACGATGCTTCGTAGGCTCCTTTCGCAATGCCAATGCTTAGGGCGGCAATGGAGATGCGTCCGCCGTCCAACACTTTCATGGCCTGCACAAAACCGTCGCCCACATTACCCAGTATCTGGCTTTTGTGTACACGGCAGTTATCGAATATCATCTCGGCCGTTTCAGATGCCCGCATGCCGAGCTTATTTTCCTTTTTTCCACCGGAGAACCCGGGAGTTCCGCGCTCCACAATGAAGGCGGTGATGCCGTGGCTATCGAGCAGCTCACCGGTGCGGGCCAAGACCACAGCCACATTTCCGGAGATGCCGTGGGTGATCCAGTTCTTGGAGCCGTTTATGACCCAATAATCACCGTCTTGCTGAGCCACGCACTTCATGCGCATGGCATCGGAGCCGGTGTTGGCTTCGGTTAGTCCCCACGCACCAATCCATTCGCCGGAGGCCAACTTGGGCAGGTAGCGTTTTTTCTGCTCTTCATTTCCGAATTGCAGAATGTGGCCGGTGCACAAAGAATTGTGTGCAGCCATACTCAGAGCCACCGAGCCGCAAATTTTGCCCAGCTCAACAATGGCCGTTACGTATTCAAAATAACCAAAACCCGAGCCTCCGTATTCTTCGGGCACCAACACGCGCAACAACCCCAACTCGCCGAGTTTGCGCATGGTGTCGATGGGAAAGGTTTGGCTTTCATCCCACTCCATGAATTTCGGACGAATGTGGGTTTCACCGAATTTCCGAACCATTTCGGCAATCATTTTTTGGTTGTCGTTGGGAGCAAAATCAAGCATAAAGTGGAAGTAAAATTTTGGGCGAAAATAATGGTAAAAGAACAGCAGTAGGCAAAATTTGTTTGCCGGATTTTGGATTATTTTCCTCGATTTAAAACAACACCAATGCCTCCACCGGAGCACCGAAGTGTTCGAGTAGATTTCGGCCTTTGAGGCTGTGGAGTTCGATGAGGAATTGGAATGCCGCAACCTCGGCACCAGCCTGCAGGAGCAGGCGGGCTGCGGCGGCGGCCGTGCCGCCGGTAGCGAGCAGATCGTCGTGCACCAGCACCCGGGCACCAGATGCTACGGCATCGGTATGCATTTCAATTTCTGCGGTGCCGTACTCCAAATCGTAGCGTTCGGTGAAGGTGATGTGGGGCAGTTTCCCCTTTTTGCGGATGGGCACAAATGGCACACCCAAACGCTGAGCCAGCAGCATGCCAAACAGAAAGCCGCGGCTTTCAATGCCCGCTACCGCATCTATGGTTTTGCCAGAAAGTTGAGCAACCAAGGCCTCCAAGACCCAGATTCGGGCTTCGGGGTTGGCCAATACCGGCGTAATGTCTTTAAACTGTATGCCGGGCTTTGGAAAATCGGGAATGGTGCGGATGAGGTGCTCGAACAGGTTTTGGCTCATGAAGGTAGAGGCTCGCTTTTAGAGGGCGATTTTAGCGATTTATTGCGCTCGACCCGATGCATTTCTCTGCAATTGTTTTTGGCAATGAACCTCAATCTATGTGAAAACCGGTAACCACAAACACATGTGTTCATATCTTTTTTAGGCAAGAGGTTTTGAGCATTTAAATAAATTCCCACATTTAGTTTCAAAATAATTCCCATGAAGAAAATCTTCCTTCCCCTACTCGCACTAACCCTGATATCGTCAGGCGTGGTGCTGGCCGACAACCACCGTGGTTGCGGCACCATGGAATACCTCGAAATCCAGAAGCAACAAGATCCCGGTCTTTCCGACCGCATGGCTCAGATTGAGGCATTCACACAGAACTACATCCAACAGGGTGGAGAAAAAGCACCAGGCGTACTTTACACCATTCCGGTGGTGGTGCACGTGGTGTACAACACCACCTCACAAAACATCTCCGACGCTCAGATCCAATCGCAAATCAACATCCTAAATCAGGATTTTCGCAAGCTCAACAGCGATGTTTCCTTGGTGCCTTCTGCCTTCACTTCTTTGGCTGCAGATGCTCAGATTGAGTTCTGTCTGGCTAGGGTATCCCCAACAGGGGCGGCTACCAACGGCATTGTGCGTCGCCAAACCACAGTAACCTCTTTTTCATCCAACAACGCGGTTAAGTTCACGGCTCAAGGCGGCAGCGATGCCTGGAACACCGGGCAATACCTAAACCTCTGGGTGTGCAACCTGGGTGGCGGATTGCTGGGTTACGCCCAGTTCCCCGGTGGTGCTGCTAATACCGATGGGGTGGTGTGCAACGTTACCGCCTTTGGCAATACCGGCACAGCAGCAGCACCCTTCAACAAAGGGCGTACCGCCACCCATGAAGTTGGGCACTGGCTTAACCTTCGCCACATTTGGGGCGATGCCAACTGCGGAAGTGACCTGGTGAGCGATACTCCAACCCAACAAACCTCCAACTACGGCTGCCCCACTTTCCCGAAAGTAACCTGCAGCAACGGCCCCAACGGCGATCTGTTCATGAATTACATGGATTACACCGATGACGCCTGTATGTATATGTTTACTCCCGGACAGAAATCGCGCATGTTGGCTTTGTTTGCCACCGGCGGTTCGCGCGCCTCTCTTACCACCTCTACCGGTTGCAGCGGCGGCGGAACCGTTACCTGCGGAACCCCAACCGGGTTGGCTGCTTCATCCATTGCCAACACCTCGGCAACCGTATCCTGGGGTGCCGTTAGCGGTGCAACCAGCTACAACCTGGGTTATAAAACAGCAGCAGCTACAACCTGGACAACCGTGAACACCACCTCTACCAGTCGTTCCTTAACCGGTTTAACGGCCAGCACCACCTATAACTTCCGCGTGCAAGCCGTGTGCGGATCCACCCCGGGCAGCAACTCCGGCACCAACAACTTCACCACCACTGGGAATACAGGCATAACGGCAACCATTGGAACCGGCACCGCAACCACCGGCACTTCGCCTTACGGCACCTTGTATATGGATCACAGAGTACAATACATCGTCACCCGAACTGAACTTGTCTCCGGAGGTTGGGTAAGCGGCAACAACTTCATACGCTCTCTCGCCTTCAACGCCTCCTCATCGAGCGGGCAGGCAATGAACGCCTTCACCATCCGCGTCGCTCACACCACTTCAAGCAGCTTCTCCAACAATAGCTTTGTAACTTTGAGCAGTCCGGTAACCGTTTACTCGGCCAACTTCACCCCTACCACCGGTTGGAACACCCACACCTTTACCACACCATTTAACTACAACGGTACTTCGAACCTTCTGATCGAAATCTGCTGGAACAACAGCACCTACACCACCGACTGCAACATGTTTGCCACCACATTAACAGCGTATCGCGCGCTTTACACCCGCCAAGATATTGCCTCAGGAGGAGTATGTGCCAACACC
>JBEIVB010000030.1:0-25425 GCA_040374085.1 Flavobacteriales bacterium
ATTATACAAGCAACGCGTTTTTTAGCATCCCGCTTTCTACAACCTTACGCAGCTTAGGCTCGCGCAAGGCCCTGCGCATGAGGTTTTGATGGCCCATGTGGTGACAATCCGAACCCACAAAATCAAACATATTCCGATCGATCATCTGCTCCGCCATCTTCTTGGTGGCAGGGGAATAATGCCCCGTTAGCGAGTTGATGTTCAGCTGCAGTAAAACACCCTTTGAGCGCATAGTCTCATAATGGCTGAAGTTCGAAAACCAGAAGGGATAGCGCTCCGGATGTGCCAATACCGGCTTGTACCCATTGCTCTGCAAAGCAAATATTACATCGTTTAGATTATCGGGCGGATTCAGATACGAAACCTCAAACAGCACATAGTTGTCTTTCAAAGTAAGCAACGGAGCAGATTCAATCTTCGCCAAAAAATCGGCATCGCAATAATACTCGGCGGCAGCACGCAACTCTACAGCAATACCCACATCCTTCAAGCGACTGCGCACCGCTTCTAAGCCTCCTAAAATGTTTTCGGGTGTGTTGCGGTAAAAGTCGCTCATGATGTGCGGCGTGGTAACGAGGGTATGGAAACCCAGCTCCACCATACCGCGAATCATCTGTTCCGAATCGTCGAGCGATTTCGATCCATCGTCAATGCCCGGAATGAAATGAGAGTGCATGTCCACGCCGAGAACCGAAAAATCCGAAAGACCGGGCTCCTCCTTTCTGAACAGTCTGCTCAACCAGCTCATGAAGTTGCATATCGCCCGGAAAACCAGGTATAGGTGAGCCCAAGACCCCGTCGCAAATCAAAAGAGGGCCGATAGTTCAATAGGGCTATGGCTTTCCCAATGTCGGCAAGGCTATCGCGAATGTCGCCTTGGCGGGGTTCGCGATAATGCGGCTGTTGGGTGCTGCCCGCATGCTCGCGCAGCATGTGATACAATTCGTTGATGGTTACCCGATCGCCGCAGGCAATGTTGAACACTTCACCTATGGCATCGCGATGTGGGGTAAACAAGGCCTTAACATTGGCCTGAACGGCATTCACCACAAAGGTGAAATCGCGGCTCTGATCCCCGTCACCGTTGATGTAGGCCGGCTGCTTGTCCAGCAAGGCCCGCATAAACAGGGGTATGGCAGCGGCATAAGGCCCATCGGGCCTTTGCCTAGGTCCAAAAATATTGAAGTAGCGGAGGCCTATCACTTCCATGCCGTAGGTGTCGGCAAAAACCCGGGCATACAACTCATTCACATACTTAGTAACGGCGTAAGGCGAAAGCGGACGGCCTATTTCCTGCTCCCGTTTCGGAAGGGTGGGACTGTCGCCATAAACCGATGAGGAGCTGGCATACACCATGCGTTTTACCCCGGCATCGCGCGCCGCCACCAACATATTCAAAAATCCATCGATGTTGGCCACATTAGTGCCTATGGGATGCTCCACCGAACGGGGTACTGAGCCCAAAGCAGCCTGATGCAGCACATAATCGATGCCCTTACAAGCCGCTTCACAATCCGAAAGTTGTGAAATGTCGCCCTTCACAAATTCAAAGCGAGCATCGGTTTTAAAACCCAGAAGGTTCTCCTCGAAGCCGGTGGCCAGATTGTCGAGCACGCGCACATGGCCGGCCCCGTGGTGCAACAAGTACTCCACCAAATTAGAACCAATAAACCCGGCACCACCGGTAACCAAAAACCTCAGTCCACTAAGTTGCCCCGGATGAAAGGCCTCGGCATATAAGTAATCGCTCATCTCCGATGGTATTGCTGATCGTAATAATGTTGGTAAGCACCGCTGGTAACTTCATCCAGCCATGCTTGGTTGGCAAGATACCAATTTACGGTACGCGAAAGCCCCTCTTCAAACTGAAGCGATGGCTGCCAGCCCAGCTCCCTCTGCAGCTTCCCCGAATCGATGGCATAGCGCATGTCGTGCCCCGCACGATCTTTTACGTAGGTAATCAAACCTGCAGAAGTACCCTCTGCTCTGCCCAATCGCTCATCCATGATGCGACACAGAAGGTGTATCAAATCGATGTTTTTCCACTCGTTGTGGCCACCAATGTTATAGGTAGAACCATTTTCACCTTTGTGAAAAATAACATCAATGGCATGAGCATGATCCTCTACAAAGAGCCAGTCGCGCACGTTCTCGCCCTTGCCGTAAACAGGCAAAGGTTTCATATTTCGTATGTTATGAATAAAAAGGGGTATGAGCTTCTCCGGAAACTGATGCGACCCGTAATTGTTGGAACAATTGGAAATCACAACCGGCAATCCATAGGTATGATGAAAGGCCCGAACCAAATGATCGCTGCCGGCCTTCGAAGCCGAATACGGGCTGCGAGGATCGTAGGGCGTGGTTTCCGTAAACAAACCCGTTGAACCCAATGAACCGTACACCTCATCGGTGCTCACATGATAAAACAACTTTCCCTCTGTATGCTGCCCCCACAAGGTCCGGGCAGCATGCAGCAGGTTTAGGGTGCCCACCACGTTGGTCATCACAAATGCACCCGGATTGGCAATGGAACGGTCTACATGAGACTCCGCGGCCAAATGAATCACCGCATCGGGGCGTTCCCGCTCAAACAAGGCCTGAACAAAGGCCGCATCGGTAATGTCGCCCTTAACAAAGACGTAGTTGGAAGCCGATTCCACATCTTCAAGGTTCCGCAGGTTGCCTGCGTAAGTCAATGCATCAAGGTTAACCACGCGCGTATCGGGATGCATCTGCACCCATCTGCGCACCAAATGAGAACCGATAAATCCGGCTCCACCGGTTATCAATAGCGTTTGCTTCATGCAGGTTGAATTTTGGCGCTGCCGAACTCCATTAGGTAGGCCTTAATGAAATCATCAAGGTCTCCATCGAGCACCGCTTGGGTGTTGGAGGTTTCGTGATTGGTACGCACGTCTTTAATCAATTTATAGGGATGCAGCACGTAGTTGCGAATCTGCGAACCCCACTCAATTTTTTTCTTAGAACCCTCAATGGCGTCTAACGACTCCTGGCGCTTACGAAGCTCCATTTCATACAGTTGAGATTTTAATAACTGCATGGCTTTCTCCTTGTTCTGCAACTGAGAACGACTTTCCTGATTTTTGATGACGATGCCCGTAGGCTTGTGCACCAAGCGCACCGCAGTCTCCACCTTGTTTACGTTCTGGCCGCCGGCGCCCCCACTTCGAAAGGTATCCCATTCAATATCGGCCGGGTTAATCTCAATCTCAATGGAATCGTCTATGAGGGGGTAGGCGTATACCGATGCAAAGGAGGTATGCCGTTTGGCATTGGCATCAAAAGGCGAAATGCGCACCAAGCGGTGCACCCCGCTTTCCCCTTTTAAATAACCATAGGCGAAAGGACCGTCGAGCTGAAGCGTAACGCTTTTAATGCCCGCCACATCGCCCTCCTGTATGTCTTCTTCGGTAATCTTATATCCGTGCTTCTCTCCCCACATGATGTACATGCGCATGAGTATGGAAGCCCAATCGCAACTTTCAGTTCCGCCGGCACCGGAGTTGATGGTGAGCACTGCACTCAAGCCATCTTCCTTGCCCGAGAGCATATTCTTAAACTCCAAGTCTTCTACTTGTTTTTGCGCACGCGCATATTCTGCCTGCAGCTCTTCTTCGCTTGCGTCGCCACCCACAAAAAACTCATATAAGGTTTCCAGGTCCTCTACGGCTCGGTGGGTTACAGCAAAAGCATCGGTCCACTGCTTGCGCTCGCGGATCTTACGCATCTGAGCCTCTGCGGCTTTGGGGTCGTCCCAAAAGTTGGGAGCGAGGGTTTTCTCTTCTTCTTCTTCGATTTGTCTCAGTAGGGCATCTACGTCAAAGATGCCTCCTCAGCTCCTCTTTTCTGGAGCTTAAACCCTTCACTTGTTCAAGTGTGATCATGGGGCCAAGGTAAGGATTTTCGCCCGCCGGAAAAGAATCGCATCAAAATCCTACCATCACCAAGGTAACGTCGTCTACCTGCTCTTCCATACCTTTCCACTGTTCCCAACGCTCCGATAGCCCTTCTACCGCTTCTTTCGACCTTAAAGGCTGCAACTCCAAAAGCCATTGCCGCAGGGTTGCGCTCATGAGCTTACGGCTGCGAGGACCGCCAAACTGGTCGGCCAAACCATCGGTGCAAAGCACCAGCTTGGTGCCCCTGCTCAACTGCCCCCGATGCTCAGAAAATGGCCTGCGCTCTGCACGCCCTCCAATGGCTTGCTTGTCGCCTTTTATGGTTTCAACGCCGGCAGCATCCAACACCAGTAAGCCGTTGTTGGCACCGGAAAATGAATAGGTACCCCCGGCACCATCGATGCGTACCAAGCCTACATCCATACCATCGTTTATGGTATGGCCCGTGGTAGAAAAGCTTTGGTGCACCAGCTCTTGAACCCGGTTCAGAATGTGGGAGGGCGAAGCCAACTCCTCTTCCCGAATCGCCCGACTCAGGGCTTGTATGCACACCACAGACACCATGGCCCCCGGTACGCCGTGACCGGTGCAATCGCCCACCGCCAGCCATACTTCAAATCCAATTCGATGCAGCCAAATAAAATCTCCTGCTACCATCTCTTTTGGCTTATAAAATACACCTATGTCGGAAAAAGCTTCCTGTAGATCGTGCAACTTGGGCATAAGCCCACGCTGAATGTTGCCGGCATAGGCAATGCTGTCTTTTATTTCGCGGTGACGCAAGGCCAGCTCTTCGGTGCGAAGGGCCACTTCCTGCTCCAAACGCTCGGTCTGCTCCTCTTGAAGCGCGTTGATGGCACGCAGATTGTCCAATGCACTGTCTCGATAGGACTTAAATTTATATACCAAAGCCATGGTCAGCAGCAACACTTCTACTGCCGATCCCAATTGCAACGAATACGTGGCCCATAAGCTTCCGCTTATAAATCCTGCGTTGCGCAGGACAAAAACAACAACCGCCACAAAAAGGGCAAGAAAGGCAGCCAGCAGGAGTCGGGCCGGCTTGTAGCCCTGGCGAATGCGCACCACGGTAACCGGTAAGATGAAGAGGTTTAAGGCCAGGGTAAGCATGTTTACCAAAACCACTGTGGCCGCAAAAACTTCGGGGTGGGGCACCAAGGAGGCGATGGCGTTCATGCCCAGCACCAGGGCAGCCCCAAGGGAAAAGAGATTGGCCCAAGGCAGGTGGGTGCGCAAACCCAAAAAACTCCGCACAAAGAGGGCCATAAACAAGACGGCCAAGGATGAAGAAAAGGGCAAAAGATGGTTGGCCCAATAAGGAGCATGGCCCCACAACAGCGTTTTCCCCAATCCGGTAAGGCCAAGCTGCAACAGAATAAAAAAGAACAGGTAGCCCACATAGAAGCGATTTTCGCCATCGCGCACCAGCACCATCATCATAAGGTTGAGGATCAACACGAATGCCAACAAACCGAAAAACAACCCCAAGAGTATGATGTGACGTTCTTCTTGAGCGCGCTGCTGATTCTGTGAAGCCCGCCTGATGGGAAAAAAGAACTGATCTCCGTAGTTGCGCACGTAAAGAAAAACCACGCGCGCACCCTTCGGCAAAGGAAGCTCCACCAAACGGGTGTTTGGCCCATACAAAGACGGTGCTCCCCGCCAATCGCCGCCACTGCCTACGCATACCCGCCTGCCCGAAGAATCTAAAACCCATGCCGAATACGCATCCAGGTTGGGGTTCTCTATCACCAACACCTCCCCCGCAGCCGCAGCCGGCTCCAAGGTAACCCGCACCTCTACCTCGCCCCTAAAAAAACCCAGGTTGAGGGATCCTTGATCCACCTCGCGCCAATCCCCGCCTTTTATTCGATAGCTGGGGCTTGCCCCGGCAACAAGAGAGCATTGCAGCAATGCAATAAATAGCCAAGTAAACCATCTGCCTTGCATAGCACGATCTTTAATGAATTCCAAAGATTACCATTTCCGGCCTATTGCACCAACGGTAGGCAGCAACCCTTATGAACAGGTACGAGGCATGCGGCGGCAAGAAACAACAATGGGTCATAGGGTGCGGCCTAATGGAGGCATGACTCCTACACCGGGCTCCTGTAAGCCCTCAAAAATTCTTCCTCAAAATACAGTCCTATACCGTGGTCAACCACCACCTGCGCAGCCTCAGCCTCCGTCTTACCAGACAACCGAGCCCGGGCGCCCAGCTCACCTACCTTTAATCCGGCCGAACTCAATTCAATCACCGGACGTGGGCCTAGGTTATCGGTTTCATAGCTCATATAGCCGGCAGACCGAATGGCCTCGGGCAGGTATTCCAGGCCGGTAGCCGCAAGTTCTGCCGCATCTACTCCCCCACACAAATGCCCATACCGAAGATGAGGAAAACGCTCATAGATGGCCGAAAAGGACAAGAAGCCTTGCGGTCCAAGTATCTGCTCGCGGTAAACATGATCCGCAGATACGATGGCATCCAAATGTGGATAGTCCAATATGCGCCCCAATTCCGTGTAAGGATAGCAACGATGGGGTTGCTCTTGGCCGGTTAGCGTGTACCAATCAAAATCAAAACCAAGCTGCTGAAAGGTTTCTGCTATGAGCTTGCCGGTTAGCCCTCCGCCCAACAACACCAGGCGGTTGTTCCAGCCCTCTATGCCAAGGTTGAACAAGAGATGCAGTGCCAGCATACCCGGATATCCAAACATGTCGGCATGGGGGTGATGCTCATTGGTGCCAATAACCGGTATTCCCTTCTGCAAGGCCGCACGCAAATCCAAATCGTCATCGCGAAACTCCCAGGGCTCCCACATCAGAGGTATTACCGCGGTTGGCTTCAACTGAGAAATGATGGCGCCGGTTAATGGCCGCAACATTCCGGAGTTGGTTACAATGTCGGCCTCAGACCATGCGTCGAAAGAAGATTTGTGCTCAATCCTCAGTTCTCCGTCCAATGAAATTTCCGAGCAAAGTGCACGTAAGACTCGAGCATGATCTTCAAACTTGCCGTAAGAACCATCGCGACCCAAAGCAATAACACGAGCGCCGGCAAGCAGTGCGGTTATAGGGGTATAGGCGTACGCCCCGCTGGCACACTCGGTTACAACGGTAAGCCCCCGCAAATCAAGGTCGAGGCGTGTAACCATAGATCTGCACAGCTCCAACATGTGAGGCGCGCTCTGCTCCAATCTCTGAAAACGACTTGGCATATAGTGGTAAGTGATGGTCAAATGTATTGAAAATCACCCCCCCGACTCTCTTCCCCGGGCCCGCTCTTCAGAAAACCACCTTGCCGGACCTTGCATAAAAAAACAAGGGCGGCCAAATTGGCCGCCCTTGCAGAGCTATAGACAGATCTACTGTCCATCTAAAAATTACTTGGTTGTTCCAATGAACACTTTGTTGGTGTACACCTGACCGCCGTTTACGATGCGAACCAAGTAGTTGCCGGAAACCACACCGGAGAGGTTAATCTCTTTGCGGCCAACGGCATTGCTTGCATCAACAGTTTGGATGTTCTGACCCAACAAGTTCATTACTTCTACGGTCACCTGGCCTTTAACATCGCCCGGAATGTTCACATACAACAGATCGTTGTTTGAGTAGATTCCAAAACGCTCTGCTGCAGTTGCAACAGCATTGCCGGGAGCACGGAAGTGCAAGAAGAAGCGGCTTCCAGAGTTGCCTGAAGGCAATTCAACGCTGTAGCTGCTTTCTTTCAAGTTCACCATCTTCTTGGCAACCGCATCTTCTAAGTAAACCTCGGTGAAGAGATCAACACCCGAAAGGTCGGTTGCTTTGATGGTGGTTTTGCCTGCATCGGATACAACTACACCAACAGGAATCACCATGTCTTCGTTCAAGGCTCCTACCGAGTTGATGGCAAGTTTAACGTTGTCATCAGATACGGTGAAGATGTTGGACGATTTCACAAACACAGGAATCAACTTCTGAGCGTCGTGATCAACCTCATAGCTCATTGAGCCGCCTGAAGTAAAGTCAAGAACGGTTTCATCTGTTCTTCCGGCATTGTCTATTTCCAAACGCAAGGCTTTGTTCTTCTCTTCCAAGAAGATGAAGGCGTCTGTGGTAACACGATGGCTGTTGTTGAAGGTCAAGCTTTGAGTTCCAGACTGGAGAGCTTTTACCAAGAAGCCTTGGCTGTGTCCAATGGCAACATTGGTTCCCGCACCGGCATTGTTGGTCCAAGTAGTACCTATCAACGATGCGTATTGGTTAACCCTTGGATTCCAAATGTAAACCGTAGGCGCAATCTTGGTGCTGTTGGTTGTCCTAAACGCGGTCCAAGAGATGGGCTGTGGATATGGGTTACCAATTAGATTCCATCCGTTGGCACCAATCTTGGTTACGTTAACCGAAGTAAGGGTTCCATTGGTTGGTTCTCCAACAAAGTCAAGCATTGCAGTTGGTGTTGTAATAAAGGCCGCAATACCCAAGCCGCTGGTCATAGGTGTGCTGATGGCGTTGGACCAACCCACTGCATCGTTGGTTTGGAATTGAGTAGCTGCCTCATTAAACCACCAAGTGGTTGGGAACACAGTTGGCTGAACCGATGTTGGATCGGGGTTGTACTGGTAGTTAGCCGGTGATCCCGCCACATTGAAGTCGTCACCCAAATTGGCAGAGGTGGCTAACCCGTTGTTGGTAGGGTTGGCCAAGAAGTGCTGGCCAGAAATCGTGTAGCGCTCAACCACAATGTTGCCGGTAAGCGTGCCGGTTTGCGGACGCCAGTGTGCAGTTGTAGTGGCATTGGAGCGCAAGAACAGGCGATCGTTGGTAACAAGGGTTCCGCTGGTTTGCTGTGCATACACATTTACCCCAAGAGTAGCAGATGGGCTAATGGTGAACGTTCCTGCTCCAGATTTGCTGAACTCAACGTTGTTGAAGGTAGCAGCTCCACTTAAAGTACCATTGGTGCTGGTGTTGAAGACAACTTTACCCAAACCACCAACGGTGTTGCTGTTACTGGTCCAGTTGCGGTTCACGTTCAGCACAGAGGTGGCGGCAGAGGTGGTAATCCAAGCGCTTGGTGCAACGGTTACATCCAACGCTTCAACCGTTGTTGCAGCGGCAATGTTTGGCTTGTTGGCCACATTGTTCACATACACTTTGTATGGGCTGGCAGGAAGCGTGGTGCTGGTGTTTACAATACTAAACCAGTTGTTGATGGTACCCCAGTTGGTGCTGGTGCCACCTTCCCAGTTGGCTGCAGTTGCGTAACCGAAAACACCCTTGCCTCTTTCAGCAGGAGCATTTTCGTAATTACCCAAGAGAATGAAGTAGGTTGTGGCAGGCGTAAGACCGGTTAGGCCCAGGTAAGGATAATAGCCTGGGTTGCCTATAAACCCACCATCGTTGTTTGCAAGCTGGGTGAAGGTACCGTTTGCGGTATTGTCGCTGGAGGTGTACACACGAAGATCCGGGTCAATTATGTTTCCGGTTGCACTGGTGGTTGGCTTAGCCAATAGGTACAATTGTTCTACGCCGGTTACCTTATACCACAAACTGAATCGGGTACCAATACCATCCGCAACAGGAGTTGTTTCGGTGTTGGCTGTTGAGTTGTTGAACGGTATGTAAGTAACCTTGTCACCAATGGTTCCAGACAAATCAACCGCTCCGCTGACCAAATCGTTGCACAGACTGGTAGAGAAGAGCCCGGTTGTGCTGTAGGTACTAACCACGGCACCCGTACAGGTGGCACGCATAGACCACATATAGTCGGTGCTGCACAACAAACCGGTGAGGGTTAAGCTGTTGGCAGGGGCAGTAACCACAGTTGGAGTTGCCCATGTAGCCACGCTGGTTGGATCGCTTACGCGCTTGTAACGAACCTGGTACTGAGTAGCAACCGCTATCGGGGTCCAGTTCAGCTTGGCGCCATCCAGTGTAATGTTGGTAGCGGCTGCAATGGTTGGAGCCGTGCCACAATTGGCAGCAGGTGCAGCGGACAAGGTTACGTTATCTATGTGAAGACGATCTTGATCTGCAGCAGAGAAACACTGGAAACCAACGTAATAGGTTCCTGCACTGGCAGGGGTGATGGTTATCGTCTGCTCTGCATAAGAAGTGTTTCCATAATTCTCAGTCACAAACAGCTCGTTGGTCATGGCGGCATTGTTGGCGGCGGTACCATAAGAAACCCTTAAGTTCTCAGTGTAGAGGGTACTGGAGGTGCGGTAAGAGAACTTGAGGGTGTAGATGTAGGCAGGATCCATCAATACAGGAGGTGTATAGGCCCAATCGTTGGCTGCGTTGGTGGTGTTGTAAAGATAACGCAAGGAGTTGGTTCCCGAAAGCGGGTTTTGTGCAAACGTTGTCCAGGTGTTGGCATCGGCGTTTACATTTTCAACAGACCAACCGCATGGCATGGTCGGAGCGGTAACCCCATCGAAATTTTGAGTAAACGGCAATGGGTTTGTAAACGATACCATACACACGTTGGTGTAAGCAAAGGCCCCACCGTTTGAACAGGTAACCTTACAACGGTAATGCGTGGTGGTGGTGAAGTTAGGCGTGGTATACACTGCAGTTGTTGCACCGGTTCCACCCGATACAGATGCCCAATTGTTGGTTCCATTGGCACTCTGCTCCCATTGGTAGGTTATTCCCAAACTCTGAGGGTTGTTGGTTATGGAAATGGTGTTAGGGCTACCCGCACAGCCTTGCAATTGTGCGGCAATTGTTCCGGGTGAAGGTGTACCCGCACAGTTTGGAGGCAAGCCAAGAGCAAAGAATCCAAGCGAGGTCAAGGCCGGAGTTGTGGTAATGTCGGTGGCCACGGCATTGGCAATGTTGGAAACTTTACCATAAGTACCGGTCAAGGTAGCCGAACGTGCAATGAGGTTGTTCAACGCAATTGCATCGGTTAAGCGAACATTGGCATTGGTGAAGTTAGCTGACCCACTCACAAAGGATGCACTCCAGTAACGATTGGTCAACAAGGAGCCCACTGTAGTACCGTTGCCGGAACCACCGGTTGCACCGGTAAATACCTCGGCGTTCACCACCACGGTTCCACCGGCATTGGTGGTTGCATCAACCAAAGCAAACGGATTGTACGATCCACCCTTGCCCACTGGGAAGGTGTAGGTTGTGCCGGTGGCCAAGCTTGCAGGCAGGGTGCGCGCAAACGGACCGTTTACATAAGCAGTAGCAGAACCGCCTACCAAGGAACCAACGGTGGTTCCATTTAAGGTAAGGGTGTTGGTTGAGCTGGTGTTAACCAATCCGCTGGTTAGGGTTAGAGTACCCGACAAGGTTAGCGGCACGTTGAGGGTTACACCGCCCGCATTGTTCACGGTAAAGCCGGTTAGGCTTGCATCTGGGGTTGGCAACAGGTTTTGCCATACTCCTGATCCACCAATGGTTTGGGGTGCTGCAATGGTGTAGGTGGCGGTGCTGCCCAAAATCAGGTTCTTTTGAACGGTAAAGGTTCCGTTGTTCAAAATGTTGCCTCCCACAGCAAACTCAGATCCTGAGTTGTTGGTGCGGAATTCCGAACCGCTGTTGATGGTTAGGTTGCCCTGAATGTGGGTTCCGTTGCCGGTGGAGGTGTTGTAAGAAGACGAAACAAAACGCGTTGCATCGGTACCGCTGTTCACCACCACATTGTTCAAAGGAACACGACCGCTGGCATAGGTCTCAATGGAGAAACCGTTGGCGTTGGCAGGCAAAGCAGCTGTTCCATCACCAAAGGTAAAGGTGTGCGTTCCGGTGAAACGGGTAGCGTTGGCAGTAGCGGCAACGCGAACCGAGAAGGTGGTTGAGGCCGCCAAGCTGTTGTGCGGAGGGTTGATGATGGTTACCCCACCCGCGGTGCAGTTTACGTTGTTCGACAGGATGCTGAAGGTGTGAACACCACTCGCTGTAGAGCTTACATCGGTTCCGGTGTTCGGATTCAAGAAGATGTTTCCACCGGTTTGACCGAAGGTAGCACCTGAGTTAACCAGGATGTTGCCGCTTACGTTGAGGGTAGATGTACCGCTCATGTTAAAGGCACCGGTTGTACCGCCGCCTACAACAATAGACTTATTACCACCCGTTGCAATTGCCGGACCTACGTTGGCCGTTCCGCCAGAAAGGTTGTAGGTACCGTTGTTGTTGATGGTTAAGGCAGTTGTTCCGGTGGTTAAGCCGCCTACGTTTAGGGTTCCACCGCTCTGGTTAAGGGTTCCGGTGATGCTAAGGGCCCCACCGCTCGTGCCCACACCCAAGGTGTTGGCAGCCATGTTCAAGGCACCCGATTGGTTGATTGCCATAGACGCAACTTGCGCGTTTACGTTGAGGTCAACGGTAACGCCTCCAAGAATAAGAACCGCCTGCGAACTGGTTGGCAAATCAGGGTTGGTTGACCAGGTATTGGGATCGTTCCAGTTGCCGGTTGCAATGGCAATGGCAGTAGGCTGAAGAGTAGCCGTACCGCTGTTTCCACCTACGTTGAAAGGAGTATTGAAGATGCCACCGGTAAGGTCGGCTTGCACAAACGTACGCTGAACACGCGGAGCCAAGAGTGTGGAGTTGATACCGGCACCGGTAGAGTTGGTGTTGAATGGGGTAACATTATCCCCTTCAAATGGATACTTCACCAAGCGAGCATCGGCAAGATTGGTAATGGAACCAATGCCACCACCTGCAACTTCCATGTGCAAGTTGTTGCCACCCAAATCCAAGCCTCCGCCTGAACCAAAGGTCCAAGAAGACTGGGAGTAACGGTCAACGGTTACACCATTGTCATCATAATTATCTATACCGCCGGGCAATTGGAAGGTACCACCGGAATACGAGTGTCCGCCAAATAGGATTCCGCCAGCAGTAAAGGCACCCGTACGGTAAGCCCAAACATCGCGGCGATCGGCACCCGAACCGCATGGGGCAACCAAAAAGACTGTACCGGTTAAGGTGGGCAAGGTTGTGGTATTGATCCATCGGCCAAAGCGTCCGGTTGACATCTGGCTGAAGCCGGCTGTGTAAGTAAAGGTTCCCGTTGAGGTTGCACTTGTACCCAAAACGAAATCGTTGGTGGTTACGTTAAGGTTACCCAAGGTCATATTCAAGGTACCGGATACAGAACCGGTTCCAACCGGAGTAATGCTGTTTACGGTTAAACCCAGTGCATTGTTCACCGTCATGTTGGTGAAGTTGGCAGTAGGATCAAGCAGGTTGCTGAGGTTAAACTCGGCACCGGTACCTAAACCGCCGGTGATGGATACGGGGTTGGTTGGAGCAACGGTGTATGCACCCGGATTTTCGATTTGAACCTCGGTAATGGCTCCCGTGCTGGAATTCACGTTGATTACCCGAAGTGTGGCAGGCGTGCTTGCTGTTCCACCTTGCACCGTTAATACGTTGCCAACGGTATAGCTGGTTCCGGCGGTTGAAATGGTGGCAGATGGATAGGTGTTGCGGAAAGTTCCGCCGCCACCCAAAATACCGGCAGTTGGACTAAGGGTAACCGGAGTATAGCTCAAGGTTCCGCTGGTAATCAGGGTGCCGCTGTTGCTGATGGTTCCATTCATGGAAAGGGTATTTCCACTGGTGATGTTCATCACAGAACCGGAGTTGATGGTAAGCGTACCTTCAATTGCAGCCGTGCCGCTTAGGCGAACCTGACGCGTGCCTGCTGAGCCGGCATTTACCACAACGTCACCAAGCGGAACGTTGATGCTGCCGGCAAAAGTATTGATCTGGAAGCCATTGGCCATACCGCCAGTGCTGCTGGTTCCGTTACCAAACTCAAGGGTGCTTCCGGCGAACGAAGTCGTAGCCGTAGAACCCAATGGCTTGTTGATGCGAATGGCCATGCCGGTTGTTCCCTGGCTGGGTGGATCTACCACGCGGATGGTTCCACCGGTAACGTTGATGCTCACACCGGATGCGCCGGAGGTAAAGCTCAACAAATCGGTACCCGATAGAACGGAGTTGGCTGCTACAGCAGCGTTACCATCTACAATAAAGGTTCCGGAGGACATGTTCAAGGTACTGGTTGCAGAGAATACTGCATTTCCGCTGATCTGAACCGAACCTCCACCAATGGTGAGGGTACCGCCTACGTTTAATACTTTATTGCCACCGTTCAATCCGCCAATGCGCAAGGTAGAAGTAGCAGTAGGAAGGTTCAAAGCCGCATTAGCATTCAACTGAACGTCGTTGCACAACGCCGAAACACTGGCAGGAATGACGATGTTCCAAGGTTGTCCGATTACTACGTTGTCCGCTATTGCAGGGGTAACGTTGTCGGCAACGTTGTCGCCGTTGGTATCCCAAGTAGAACCATCATCCCAGTTTCCGTTGGTAACGGCGGTAAAGATGGTGGGGTAGTTTGCACCCGAGCCACCCAAGGTGAAGGTACCACTCAGGTCTGCGTTGGTGAGACCGGTACGGGTTACGTCGAGGTTGGTAACCAAGGTACCGGCAGTGCCGTGGGTACCCGGTGCCAAAGCCCCGTTCAGAATCATACGGGTGTTGGCAATGGCGTTGGCATACGGGAAGAGGTTGTTCCCTTTAAGGGCTGCAGTTACTCCGGTAACGGTTAAGCCGTTGCCGGTAGACAGAAGCCAAGATGCACTCGTTTTGGTATCTACATCAATCGCGCCGTTGGAGGCATCGGTAAACACCGGAGAAACCGCAACTAAACCGGTAGCATCGTTATGGGTTACCGTAATGGTACCCCCAACGGTTGGTGTGCCGGCGGTGCAATAGAAACGACGGTCTATGGTGGTGGTGGTTCCCATCGGGAACAAGGTGTTGCTCGAGGTAAACGCACTGGTACCTACCCAGCGGGTAAAGGAACCGCCGGCTGTGTTGGTGATTACACCCCGTGTATAAGTAAGTGTACCAGCAGAGGTAGGACTAACGCCCAAGGTAAGAGCGTTACCGCCCAAATTGATGTTACCGGCAGTCATGGTTAATGTACCCGATACTTGGAGGCTAGGATAGCTAAAAGTAACGCCAGCATCAGGAGAGGTGTTGTTTACCGTTAGGTTGAAAACATCACCTGTACGAACCAAACCGGTTGCCAAATTAACTGTAGCACCAGTTCCGGTTCCACCGGTTACCGATACCGGGTTGGTAGGAGCTACCGTGTAGGCACCCGGGGTGGTTAAAGCAGCAGAAGTAATGCCTCCTGTGGCATTAACACCGGAAACCGTAAGGGTGGCAGCAGTTCCGGTTCCGCCAACCACAGTTAGTACATCACCCAAAACATAGCCAGATCCTGCTAAAGCCAGAGAGGTAGGCGGAGAAGTGTTTACATCGCTGAAGGTTCCGGAGCCACTGAGCGTGGTAGGAGCAAATGCAGGAAGAAGGGAAAGACCGCGGGCCAAATGGAGGGTGCTGTTCATGAAGATTACACCATTATTAACTAGGTTGCCGCCTGCAGCCAAGGCGTTACCCTGACTACGGTATTCCGAACCAGCGTTAACGGTAAAAGTACCACCTACTTGGAAGGCGGTTCCAGAAGAGGTATAGCGGTTTGAACCGGTTCCGTTTACCACTACATTACCCAAAATCAAACTGGAACCCGTATTAACCCGGAATCCTACTCTGCTGTTGCTTGCATTTGTTCCGGAAGTACCACCAAGAACCAAGGTCATGCCGGCAAAATTCGAGGTGTTGGTTGCAGCAAAATTAAACAAAGCGGTTGTGCCAGTTTCCGCAAATGATGGGTCAACCATAGTAAAGGTGCCACCCGTTACCTCATTGGTATGACGGTTGGCTAAGGTAACATGGAAACTTCCACTTGGAATGGATCCAGCAAAGGTACCATCGTTACCATCCACGTTGATGTTGCCACCGGTAAAGGTAATGCGCGAAGCCGTAGTTGCACCCACTGCACCTGCTGCAAGCGCAGCCTGGCCGTTGATGTTCAGGGTTCCGCCTGTAACGGTAAGCCAACCGAAGGTGCTGCTTTGGAAACCGCGGTTTCCGCCTCCGCTTGCACCCACGTTCACCGTACCCGAGGTAACGTTAAACAAGGGCTGCTGCCCGCCTGTGGCTTGCACCATTACTACGGCGTATGGAGTTGCAGTTGCCAATACCGAGAGGGTTACCCTTGCACCGGTACCGCTGCCGGTAACGGCCGTTACGTTAGAAGCGGTTGGGGTGTTGGGGAACACGGTGTAAGCTCCACCGCCTACTAAGGATATACCGGTAATGGCTCCGGCTGTTACCGTTGCTACGGTAAAGCGGGCATTTAAAATGCCAGCCCCGTTGCCTGCGGTAACGTCTACAACATCACCGACAACGTATCCCGAACCACCAAAGCCGGTTACTACCGAGCCGGTGGTGGCAGCAAGGTTACCCACCACATTGGTGGTACCGCCGTTGTTGGTAAACGTACCGTTGTTGGTAAACAAGCCGTTTACGGTTAGGGTGCCCGAGGTGTTCACCAAGGTGGCACCGGTTTGAACGGTAAGGTTGAAACCGGTGGCGGCAGCATTGTCAACGGTAACGGTGTGGCCGGTGGCTACGGTTACCAAGTCGTTGGCAGTGGGTACCGCACCAATGTTCCAGGTGCCGGCAGAACTCCAGTTGCCGGTAGCCACAGAAACTACTACCCTTTGGGCATTGGCAGAAGAAGTTCCTACCGCCCAAGTATTGGCCAATTGGACCAAACTGAGCAAGGTTTTGTTTACAGCAGGACCGGCTGAAACGGCTGTAGAAGTTCCAATTGGGTTGGCGGCAGTGGTGGAAACCATGCGCAACTCACCCGTATTTACCGTGGTAATGGCGTTGGTAAACACCGCACGCGTTGCAAAAGCAGCTCCACTGCCCGTGGTGCCGGTAACGGTCCAGGTGGTGTTGGAGCGGGTGTCGATGTTGTTTACCGCATAAGGAACGGCAGCGGCATCGTTGAAGCTGGTTAAGGCACTGGTGCCGCCGGCAAAATTGCAGCGCGCACTTACCGTGCCACCACCTGCAGCAAAAGCAGTGCTTGGGTTGGCCCAGAACGAGAGGTTATCGCCGGCAGCATTCACAAAGGGGAATTGCCCGGCAATGTTTCCAGGGAGAGAAGTGGCAATTCCATACCAACGGGTAAAGGTTCCGCTGGCACCGGTTAAGATGCCGCTGTTGCCTACCACGGTGGCCAAGGTGCCCGTTACGGTGGCGCTGGAACCTAAGGTTAGGTTGTTGTTGCCCACATTGTACACGGAGTTAAAGACGGGTGGAAGATTGAACCCAAGGGTTAAGGTTCCGGTTACCGTTATACTGGCTTGGCTTTGTATGACCCCATTGGGGTTGGCCACCAACATATTGGCTACCGTGTTGGCGGTTACCCCGCCGGCGGTTGCACTCGGAATCTCAACTCCGGTTGTACGTGCACCTGCTTCATTGGCATAAGTGACGGAATATGGCAACGTTGCGGCAGATCCAACATTCCAAACAGGAGCTGCAGTAAGGCCACCCACCGTTGCAAAAACAGTTAAGCTGGCATTCCCATATTGGATGCTGGTATTGTCTGCTCCTCCCGTGCCAAGCGTTAGGCTATTGGTGGAGTTGTTGATCGTTCCCAAAAAGACCCTAACGGCAATTGCCTTGATGGGAATGTTAAGGGTCAACGTGTTTGCGTTTGAATTGGACAATGCTCTCAATGGAACAAAGACCCCGGTGCCGCCTATGCTTTGGGCGCCAATGTTGGTACCCGAGCCAAACTGTAAGCTTGAGCCTGTGGGGTATCCATTGAATACCCCATTGATGGTTAAGGAAGGACCCAACACCAAGGTGGTAAACCCGTTTTGATTATACAAGGTGCCGCTGTTGGCGGTAAGGGTATTCCGCACGTTCAACTGTGCGCTTTGCCACACTGCCTTGTTGGTGGTGGTGTTGTCGATCACCAAATTGTACACATCGCCTCGGATTCGGAATGGGGTTCCGGCTCCTAAAGTAAAGGTGGCTCCGGTTCCGGCTCCTCCCGTTACGCCCACTGTACCAGATGGCATAATCGAGTAATTGCCCCATTGTCCTGCGGTAACCACGGCAGAAACTACCGCACCGCTCGCATTGATTTCGGTTACGGTTAAAGAGACCGGTGTTCCTGTTCCCCCAGTAGAGGTTAGTGTGTTTCCAACAGCATACCCGCTACCCCCAGAAACCACATTAGCGGTAATGATGGAGGTTGGGGTTGGCGTGGTAGCATTTCCTAAATTAAGGGTTCCGCCTGTCATCACCAATTGCCCGATGTTGAACAAACCAAACTGGTAATCCTGACCAAACACCCCAGCGGTTCCGGCCCTGCGCAGCAGGTTAATGGTACCACCGGTTACCACCGCATAAGCAGCGGTTGCAGTAATGCCAAAGGATTGGATGGTTGTTGAGGTATTGTCAACGGTAGGCACGTTGATGGCACCGCCGGTTTGCGTGAAAAAGAAGGCACTGGTGGAGTAGAATTGGCCCGCAACGTTTACCACGCCACTGTTTAAGATGAAAACAGACTGAGCACCAAAGGTTAAGCGCTGCTGATCCAATGTTCCTACGTTGAACACGGATCCGTTGATTTCGAGACGCCCGTTTACCGTTGAGGTAGCTGCATTCTGAGCGGTTACGGTAAAGTTGGCGTTGTTGATGCGCAAGCCTGCAGTAGTAGGAATGGTCCAAGATGCCAGGTTAAAGAAAGGGTTGGATTGCGTAAAACTGCCGTCTATGCTCACCAAGCCATTCGTAAGGGTAAATGCACCTGTGGTGTTGGCTCCCTGAACCGTAAAACCTCGGTTGATGGTAAGCGTAGAATTAGGAGCCACAGGCGTTGCATTGGCTCCGCCTTTGTTTACCGTAACGGTATGAAAATCTATGGTACCGGAACCGGAAATACTGGCGTTAACCAATCCATAAAGAGTTAAAGCTGCGCTGGAGGCACCCGATAAGTCGAGGTTGCCGTCTACGGTAATGTTACCCGATACCAAGCGGTCCTTGTCGGTTCCGGTTTGTCCGCCTACTGAAAGGGTGTGCGAAAGGGAAACTCCTGTACCAGCGGTAAACGCTCCGGAGGAGCCCACGGTTAAATTGCCCATTACGTTGAGGGTAGCATTAAGCGTTGATTCGTACCGGAGGGTTCCGTTTACAGTCAAATCCAAGCACTTGGCCACAGCCGCCTGGTCTATGGTAACGGTAACTCCATTCGGAATGATTACGTTGTCGTTCAGCGTAGGTACACTTCCACCCCAGGTGGCTGCGTTGCTCCAGTTTCCGTTTGCAGAAGCCGTGATGGATCCGGACAGGGTGGCCTGAGAGCCTGAGGCTGCAGAAGCAGAAATGGTGCCCTCGCGCACAGAAAACACACGCCAGAAGTAAGCAGTGCCCGGAGAAAGGCCGGATTGGGTGCTGTTGATGGCGTTGGCAACGGTTGTGCCTACCCAAGAGTAGGTAGTTCCTCCATCGTCAGAACGATAAATGGCAAAACCGGTTTCGTTGTTGGAGTTGTCGGTCCAGTTCAAGGTCATGGCCGTATTGCTCACAGAAGAAAAGCTTAACGCACTCGGAGCAGAAGGCGAAACGGCGCTTGGCGTAAAGGTGTAACGCGAAAAAGAAACAGGTGCCACAATTAAGGCATTGGAAACACCGTTTGTAAAGGTTGTGGTGTTCTCGACGTTTTGCGTAAGAAGCTGAGCGGCAGTGGGGGGATTAGATAGGGATTGTCCGGTGAGACCAAGTGTATAGGTATACCCAGAGTTGTAAAGGGTATTCATGGTTCCGTAAACAAATTGTATTGCTCCGGTGGTTTCGAAGAGCTTCACCTGGAAGTTCATGTTCTGTGAGACATTAGCGAACTGGGACTCACCAATCCATTCGGCCGTAAACACGCGGCTGCCGACTGAACCTGTGGTTTGGTACTTCATTTGGTTGGCGAGCAATCCTAGGGATGCTGCAGCGGATCCGGTAACGGTTGCATTCAACTGAAGGTCATCGTAGAACGGCGCCAGTGAAGCAACATTCGCCGCACTGAACTGGGAGTTCTCATAACCCCATGGATTCGTAGTAATTGCCGGGGAAGGGCCGGTTGTTGAAGCAAAAGTTAAATACCCATTAACCGATACCTGTGCAGAGGTGTAGGGCGTTCCGTTGTAAACAAACGTAAACCCAATAGGAATGGGAAAGGAGAAATTTTCATCATCATCTACTCCGTTCCTCCAGGAGGTTATGCCCGTGCCCGTAGAGGCAATGGACGTGTAGGTAATGCCCGTTTGCCGCGATACGGCGTAGTTGGCCAAGCTTTGTGCCCACGAGGACCCAAAGCAGAACAGGAAGAGCAGCGTTAGCCAAGCTCCAGCCCGTGTTCGGTGGTTGTACTGGTTTAACATGTGGTTGGTGTGTTTGGGTTTGTATTTAGTTGTTGTTTGGTTTTAACTTTTCGGCCTGGGCCTGTTTCTGCCAGGTATATAAATCGGAGCATCGGTTTTCGACAACCCATCCTTTTTGCTCATCGGGAAGCACATCAAAAGAGAACCCTTCTGCTTTGAGCAAATCCAATTCTGCACAAAAACGATCGGCGTCTTTGCCCGCATCTTTGTTTATACCCACATCGGGCAAAGAAGTATAGCGGCGGTTCACCAGGGCTCCTTTTTTTTTTCTCCACGCAGCCAGGCTGTCGGCGTTGCCGCTTTTGATGCACATCACCTCGCGCATGGTAATACTCTTAAATGTTCTGTATAGGGGGTTTTCCATAGCCCAACCTTCCATTCGTTTTTGCAGGTCGGCCTTGTCTTTGGCCTCGTTCCCTGTTACAATTAGAGAAGGAATGGCGCGGGATGGGGCAAGCCTGGCCGGATCGGCCGGTGCATGTTCAGAAGCGGCCTGCGCAGGCATTAAGCCTTCCTGGGTAGGTTCGCTCTGCGTTTCGGTGGTGTTCTTGGCTTCTTCCTGCTCGCGCTCACGTTTGCGGCGCGCCTCTTCTTGAGCCTTCTCTTGTTCCGGAGTTAAAACCGGAACGTTAAACGGCAAGGGCATGGGCTTGGCTGTGGGCTTTATAACCCCAGCGGGTTTTACAGGCTTCTTTCCGGACGAAGCCGTCTTGGCTTTGGTTTGTGCAAAACCCGCATTGGATGAGGCCCACAAGCCAAAAGACAAAGATGTTATTAAAACAAACGTTTTATGCATGCAAACAGCGTTTTTACCTGATTTTACGAATCCCATCGGAAAAGCGAAGTTAAGCAAGTGTTTCGGCAAAAACAAGAAATCGTAAGGTCTGTTAAATTTTCCCGCACTTTTTTTCGCTTTTTTCGCCTAAAGAGGTTTTTTTGTCGACGAACTCAACATCTTCTTCGTCTTCTCTCATTTTCAGCCGGAGCGTTTTTCCGCTCCCCAAACCTACCGCAATGCGTAGGTAAGACCTTACCTTTGCCCCCCATTTTTTCATTTCTCTTCTATATGTCGAAACGCGTTCGTCTTCGTTTTGCCCCCAGCCCAACCGGTCCCTTGCACATGGGCGGGGTGCGCACGGCTTTGTTTAACTACCTCTACGCCAAGCGCCACGGAGGCGATTTCTTGTTGCGGATAGAAGACACCGACCAAACCCGCTACGTGCCCGGGGCAGAGGCGTACATATTAGAGGCCCTGCGTTGGTGCGGCATCATGCCCGACGAGGGCGTGGGGGTGGGCGGACCGCATGCCCCCTACCGCCAGAGCGAGCGCAAGGAGCTGGGCATCTATGCCCGCTATGCCCGGCAATTGGTAGAGAGCGGCCATGCCTATTACGCCTTCGACACCGCCGAAGAGCTGGAGGCCATGCGCCAGCGATTGGAAGCAGCCAAGGTAGCGGCGCCCCAATACAACGCCGTGAGCCGCCAAACCATGAAGAATTCCCTGGTGCTGCCCAAAGAAGAAGTGCAGCGCCGCCTCGATGCCGGAGACCCGTATGTGATTCGCCTAAAGGTGCCCCGCAACGAAGAGATCCGCCTGCACGACCTCATCCGAGGCTGGGTGGTGTTTCACTCGAGTCAGGTAGACGATAAGGTGCTGCTGAAATCAGACGGCATGCCCACCTACCACCTGGCCCACGTAGTAGACGACATCTTAATGGAGATTTCGCACGTGGTGCGGGGCGAAGAGTGGTTGCCCTCGGCACCGGCGCACGTGCTTCTTTATAAGTATCTGGGGTTAGAACACCATATGCCCGCCTTTGCCCACCTGCCCCTCTTGCTGAAGCCCGATGGCAACGGCAAGCTGAGCAAGCGCGACGGCGATCGCTTGGGCTTTCCGGTGTTTCCTTTGGAGTGGAAAGACCCCTCTACAGGCGAAGTATCATCGGGCTACCGCGAGCGGGGCTACTTTGCCGATGGCTTTGTAAACATGCTGGCCCTGCTGGGCTGGAACCCCGGCGACAACCGCGAGGTGATGAGCCTCGATGAGCTGGTGGCCGCCTTCAGCTTCGAAAAGGTGAGCAAGGCCGGAGCCAAGTTCGACCCCGAAAAAACCAAGTGGTTCAACCAACAATACCTGCGCAAGCGCACACCCGCCCAGCTTGCCGCCCTGTTTCTGCAGGAGGTGCGGGAAAAAAACCTCAGCCACGCACCCCTGCTCGAACAAACGCACTATGCAGAGGCTTTTTGCGCGCTGATGCAAGAGAAGGCCCACTTTGTTTCGGAGTTCTGGAGCCTGGGGTCAGCGTTTTTCGAAGACCCCACCGCCTTCGATGAAGGCGTGATTCAAAAGCGTTGGAAGCCCGAATATGCCGGGTTCTATGAACGTTTGGCGGAGTCTTGGGCCGGAAAAACGGGATTCACGGCTCAGGAGGCCGAAGGGCTTTTTCAGGCAGCGGCGGCCGAGGCGGGCTTGGCCCCCAATGCCCTGCTGCAGCTTACCCGCGTTATGCTTACCGGGTTGGCCGGAGGCCCTCAGTTTTTTGAGGTGGTGGCCCTGCTGGGTCCGGAGGTGTGCAGCCGCCGCCTGAAGGCCTTTGTTGCGGCCCGCAAGGGTTAATCGCGGAACACAGGCTTCATGCCCAACTGCTGCATGGTAAAGGCCCAGATGTCGGCCCACTCCCCTATTTGCTTGGCAAGGGGCTTACCGGCACCGTGCCCGGCGTTTACGTCTATGCGCACCAGCACGGGGTTGTTGCCCTGTTGGTGGGCCTGAAGGGTAGCCCCAAATTTAAACGAGTGCGCCGGCACCACGCGGTCGTCGTGGTCGCTGGTGATGATCATGGTGGCGGGGTAGGATACCTTTTTGATGTTATGAAGCGGGGAGTATTGCATTAAGTTGTTAAAATGCACCAGGCTGTCGGAGGTACCGTAGTCGGTTGCCCATGCCCAGCCTATGGTAAATTTATGATATCGAAGCATGTCGAGCACGCCCACTCCGGGCAAGGCCACCTGACAGAGGTCGGGGCGCTGGGTCATTACGGCACCTATCAACAGCCCGCCGTTGGAGCGGCCGTGTATGGCCAGCTTGCCCGTGCTGGTGTAGCCTTCTTTTTTCAGGTATTCGGCTGCGGCAATAAAATCATCAAACACATGTTGTTTATTTAACAACGTTCCGGCCTTGTGCCAACGCTCTCCGTATTCGCCACCGCCGCGTATGTTGGCTACTGCAAAGATGCCGCCCTGCTCCAGAAAGGCCATGCGCAGCGCAGAAAAGTTGGGGGTTACCGAGATGTTGAAGCCTCCATATCCATACAACAAACATGGGTTTTGCCCATCGAGTTTCATGCCTTTCTTGCCCACAATGAACATGGGTATGCGGGTGCCATCTTTTGAGTTATAAAACACCTGGCGCGTTTCGTAATCTTCTACCGAAAAGGGTACAACGGTTTGTTTATATAAACTTCTTTGGTTGCTGGAACACAAGTAGCGGTAAACGGTGGGTGGGGTAGTCCAGCCCGAGAAAGAAAAGAAGAGGCTGTCGCTTTCGGTTTCGGTGTTTACGGCATCCACCATGCCTATGCCGGGCAAGGATAAATCACCGAGCAGCTTGCCCGCGAAATCGTAGCGCAGGAGCTTGCTGTGCACATCTTCGAGGGCATTCACCACCACGGTGTTTTTGGCTATGCTCACGCTTTGCATGAGGCATTGCAATTCATTTATAAAAACTTTTCTCCCTTCCGGGCCGGGTGTGGAAATGTCTTGGGTAACCACCCTAAAGTTGGGGGCCTGTTCGTTGGTGAAGATCCAGAATACGGAGCCTTGGTTGTGTACAACACTAAAGTCGTAATCAAATCCATCGGCCAGGGTTACCCAGTTGCTTTGGGGGTTGCTCAGGTCTTTCACCAGAAGGTTGTTTCCGCTGGTAGATTCGGAGCCGTAGAGGATGAGGTAGCGCTCATCGTCGGTAACCTGGGCGCTGAAGTTGCGCAGGGGGTGGGTCTTGTCTTCGTACACCAGCACATCGTTGGCGGGGTCCTGGCCCAAGGTGTGGTAATACACTTTGTGGTATTCGTTTTTTCCGGAGAGCGCTTTCCCGGCTTCGGGGGCAGCGTAGCGGCTGTAGTAGAAGCCGTTTCCTTTAAACGCAATGCCCGAGAATTTCACCCAGGGAATGCGTTCGCTGAGGTCTTTTCCGGTGGCCACCTCGCGTATGCGGATCTCTTCCCAGTCGGAGCCGGCGGTGCTGAGGGCGTAGCCCATGTAGCGGGCGTCGCGGCTGAAGCCGGTGGTGCCCAGGGCCACGGTGCCGTCGGTGCTGAGGGTGTTGGGATCGAGCAGCACCCGGGGTTGCTTATCCTGAGGTCCGCGCACATACAAGACGCTCTGGTTGAGGGTTCCGCTGTTTTCGAACCAAAACAGGTATTGGCCGTGCTGAAAGGGGGTAGAAGTGCGGGGGTATTCGGTGAGGCGTTGGATGCGCTTGCGCAAGGCATCGCGAAACGGTATGGCAGAGAGCGCCGATTCGGTGTAGGCGTTCTGCTCTTTCACCCAGGCGGCGGTTTCGGCAGAACGATCGTCTTCGAGCCAGCGGTACGGGTCGGCCACGGTCCTACCGAAATACACATCGGTTTGCGCTTCAGTGCGCGTAGAGGGAGGTGCTGCAGCCTGAGGCATAGCCATTGCAGGAAAGAGGAGAAAAGCCAATGAAAAAAGTATGCCGGTAGTGTTCATGATGTTGGGCAAATGTAACCGTTTGCACCACCCACACAATAGAGACGGCTTTTTTGGAACGATTCGGCAAGAGAAACCCTATGCAGTTGCTTGTGTAATCTGGTGAGGCGCTCAAAAATTGCGGACTTGGGCATCTGGACTAGTGGATGGCCAGATGCCAGTTGCCAAGGCGCAGTTGCAAACTACGCCTTGGCAGATTTTATAGAATGAGAAAGCGCCGTTGAAAAAAACGAAAAGGTGGCAGGCCAGGGTCGATTGGGCGGGCGTAGTTGCAAACTACGCCAAGAGTGCAGATTGGTTCATGAGGCAGGGCGAGGGCAGGATTTTGGTTGGGTGCAGTAATATGTGGGGCGTAGTTGCAAACTACGCCCAGGCGGATTTTTATATGGTGAGAAGAGACGTGCACAACATAAATAAACAAAAGATCC
>JBEIVB010000208.1:0-2469 GCA_040374085.1 Flavobacteriales bacterium
ACCACGCCCTTGCTGCGGCGCAGCAGGGTGTAGAGGCCCGGGGGGTAGGGTTGGAGGTTGATGCGGGTGGGTGCGCCTTTGGCATCTTCGTGCCAGGTGCCCAGCAGGCGTTGGGCATCGTCGTAGAGCTGGAGGGTGTCGCCACCCATGGCGTTCAGCAGCATTAAGCCATAGCCCATGCCGCTCTTAGCCACAATCAAATGCCCAAGGGTTGGCTCTTTCTCGCGTATGCCCAAAAACCCGGGACTGATGAATACCTGATGCTGAAACAACACGTTGGCATCTGCCGCCCTGTCGGGCAAGGACTGGCCTTTGGCCTGCAGTAGAAAGAAACAAAACAGGTATGTTATATATATGTTTTTCATGGCCTTTGGGTTATGATCCATTTTACTCTACTTTCTGAACCCGTTTGGGTAAACACCCGCAACACATAAACCCCTGGTGCAAGTAAGGGGCCATTGGTAATGCTATGCTCGGTGCTGCCGGGGTTGAGGGGCTCTTCGTGCAGAACCTGGCCCTGCAGGCTCAGCACCTGCATGAGGGCGGGCTCCAACAAGGTGGAATACCGCAGCAACGTGCCCCCAAGCCCCCATGCCGGATTGGGCAACGCGGCCAACCCCAGGTTTCTGGGCTCAACCTTACCGGTAACCAACCCCAGGCTGTCGCACACGCTGCCCACCACAGGGCCTAAGGTGTACCAAGGGTGGTTGGTATGGGTTGCATTATTGTAATAGGGTATTTGAAAAGTGTAATGCTGGTACCCAACATCCCCTACCATGGGGGCATCCGGATGCTCGATGACGCTCATAAAGCGCGTACTGCAAAGGAACGAAACAAACAACCTGCCATCATTTGATGGCTCAATGAAGGTAAAGAAAGGCTGGCCGCTCGCAGTAGAATCGTTTACCGCAGTAAATTCGGCCACTTGCTCTACATGAGCCGAATCTAGGGGCCCATTGAGGTTAAGCCTCCAAATGCGCTGGAAGTTGCAAAAATAGACGTAGGCATCGTTTGGGCTGAAGCACACCCCAAGACCTATCCACTGCCCCATTTGCATATCGGGTATTTTAGCCGCTAGGCTTAATGCGCCGGTGCAGCGATCGAAGCGATACAGCTTTAAGGAACCCCGCAAATAGGAAGTATCTCCATATTCCAAGTTGGTATAGGAGGCAAACCAACTCCCGTCGTGAGAAAAAACATTAACGGATGAGCCGGGCCTTTTATCTATACCTGGAGCAGGTACCTCGGCTTTCAGCAAGGAGTCGGGCGTCAGCAAATAGGTGAACATTGTCTCGCGGCCTTTGCGTTTGGCCAGCACCCACCAGTCGCGCCCATTGGCATGGCGGCAGGCGGATAAGGTTCCCGAAAACTCCAATGAATCGGTGTAAACCAAGCGATTTTTGTGCAGCAAACTTAAGGCCCCATTTGGCTGTTGAAGCACCTCGGTGAACCAAAAGTTGGGGGAAGAGCTTTCGCTGTACAAACCGGTAGTTGGGCTCGTGTTCAACAAGGCAAAGCGCCCAGGCGAAAGCCCATAGGGCAACAGCAGGCTGCTTTGTTGCCAATTACTAAAAGGATGCAATAACCCATAAAAGGTTGGGGCCAGGCTATCGCCCCCGGGCACCATCTGGCCCTGCCCATCCAACAAATACCTACCGTTGCTCGCCATCAACAGGTTGCCCAAGCTATCGGAAATGCTAACACCATTACAACCAAAATCAAATTGTAATTGTATGCTGGACGTATCGGTAAGCTGCCCATCGCTGTGCAGCTGGCTGCCCCCGCATTGGAGGCAACTCGGCCCGGGTCCACGTCCGCCAACCACCCTTCGGCTTCCGGCCAGGCCCAAGCTGCCTTGTGCCATAAGGGCACAAGGGAAAAGGCATGAAAAAAATAGGATTAAATTTCTGTTCATCGCTGTACGGTAAAACGTTGTGTATGCAAACCACCATCAACATCCCATGCTCGAAGGATATAAACGCCGTTTTCGAGTGCAGATACATTTAGGCTTTGGGGAGATGGCCAGTTGGGTTGCAACACCCGTTGGCCCAGCACATCATACACCTCGGCACGCACCCAGTTATGAGGTTGTTTATTCATCTTATTGTTCATTTTGTAACCATTAAACCAAACTCTTATAAAACAATTTTGGGTTTGCAATCCTGATGTGCCATTCATCTCACAACCTACACCCTTTTTTGCGATGAGTGTAAAACCGGCCTAGATGCGTGGCAACGTGCAGGCTCTCCGCCCAAGAAAAAATGCCACCATGCACCATTCCCACCGCCTCACATCTTCCTCTCCACCTCCAACCGAAACACCACGCCTTTGCTGCGGCGCAGCAGGGTGTAGAGGCCCGGGGGGTAGGGTTGGAGGTTGATGCGGGTGGGTGCGCCTTTGGCATCTTCGTGCCAGGTGCCCAGCAGGCGTTGGGCATCGTCGTAGAGCTGGAGGGTGTCGTGCAGGGTG
>JBEIVB010000073.1:0-13031 GCA_040374085.1 Flavobacteriales bacterium
AACCCCCCGCCCTTGGAGAGCATGCTTACACGGCAACCCTAACCGACGGCAACGGTTGCTCCGTTTCCGACACCATAACCATTACGGTGGCTAATCCTTGCTCTGGAATCGTCATTAAAGCAGACCCACAATACCTGTGCGGCACCACGCCGGCCCATCTGGATTACACCATTTCCTCCGGGGTGGATTCCACTTGCACCGTTTCTGCCGAATGGGTGTTGTTACCAAACACAACCCTTGAGTTTGCCGACAGCAGCCACACCTACTTGCAGGCCAGCCAAAACCCAACCGCGGCCACAACCGACTCGTGCCGCCTAGTATTAACCGTGGTGTGCGGCGGAGACACATGTTTGGTTTACAATACTAAAATAATATACATAAATCCTTCTTTAAACGACTCTTTAAGCAACCCAACCTTTAAAGCCTGCGGCACCCAAACCTACACCTCGGGCGTTGGCACCACTTTATTCTTAAATTCCGCTACCCTAAACGGGGTGGCGTTTTATTCGGTTGGCCCAACCTACCATTATTTATACAACAGTTCGTCAGACACCCTACATTTTAGCCAAGATAGCCTTCACCCCAACCAAATTACCCTCAATTGGGATGATATTGGACAACCCAACACCCTCGACACCCTGTGCTTTACCATTTCTAGTGACAACCATCAGTGCACAAAAGATACTTGCGTGGCCATAGGCCGTTGTTGCGCAGACACCCTTACCCTAAACAATGTGCCCGCCCAGGCTTGCTCCCTGCAAACCTTTTCTGCCCCCGGCTGGGCTCACCTAAAGGTGGTTGGCCTAACCCTAAACGGGGTGGCCTACACCCTAAACCAAAATGGCACGGCTTGGAGCATTGCCGGCACATCCAATACCTTACCCAACACCCAAGCAACCGCCACTGCAAACTCGGTGGCCCTAAACTTTGCCGGGTTCCCCCAAGGCGAGGAGGGCGGCACGGTGTGCTTGCAGGCCAGCGACAGCACGGGCCAGTGCACCCTCGATACCTGCCTGGTTATAGCACCATGCTGCCCGGGCACTCTAATGGCCGGGCCCAACTTGCAGACTTGGCTCAACAGCCTGCAAAGCAACCCCCTCTATTCACCTTATGTTTCCTACACCTCCAACACACAAACCTACGAGGTTACCAACCTGCGTTTTGGCATAAACGTGCCGGTGGCGGTAAACTGCAACGTAACCTTTACCAATTGCACCATATTGGCAGATGGCATGGGGCAGTTTGTGGTTGACCCAAGCCATAGGTTTACCCTAGACTCTACCCAAATGCGGGCCTGCAGAACCCCGCACCGGGGCATAAGCTGCACGGCCACAGCGGCAAACCTGAGCTTCACCAACATCCGCATCGTAAACCACAGCCGCATACAAGATGCCCACTGCGGGGTAACGGTAAGCCAGGGGGCCTCGCTGGTGGTAAACCAAGCTACCTTCGACCGAAACCTTTGCCACATTACCATAAAAGACTTACCCGAAGAAACCTACCCGGCAACTATAACCGGCTCGGTGTTCGATTGCAGCCAAAACCTGCTTCCTTGGATGTGGCTTGATGAGCCCCCACAGCCATTACAAACGTTGAATGGAATATACATATACAACACCGCCATGGTTGTATTTGGCGACAACAACACCTCCCCAGGTCCATTGGCAAGCAACCATAACACCATTGCCCATGCAGCTAATGGTATCAGCAGCATAAACGCAGGTTTAAGCCTTTTCAATACCTCCATTTCAAATTGCACCACTGGAGTTTATTGCTTAAACGTTCATGTGCAGCCCTGGCAGTATAACGATTTCGATTACCTCTACAACTACATAGGCATGTTCGATCCTGCCAACCTGCCCGGAGCCAATAAAAACACATTTTCCAACTGCCGAGTTGGTTTTAAAGCCGTTGGTAAGTTGCACAACTACATCAGAAACAATACCTTTAATGAAATTTCGGGTTCTGGGGTACTTATTGATCAAAACCCAAGAGGGTACAACGATGTGTACTACAACACCTTTCAGAACAACCGAATAGGGGTTAACATGCTAAATCTTACAGGTTCTGTAAATCGTCGCATTCGAAACAACCTGATTGCCAACGACAACATGCAATCAAAAGGAATTTTCGTTCAAAATCCTTTCTTGCCCAGCAATGGCTACCTCACCATTTCCAGGAACGAAATTTCAAATGCAAAAGCAGGCATCCACATCATCAATGGGTTCCGGTGCACCGTTTCACAAGACAGCATTTCCATACCTTATTTGAGTCCGGGAAGTGGCTATCCGCATTGTGGCATATTGCTTGAAAGTTGTTTTAAAAGCAACGCCATCAGCAATAAAGTGGTTGCCCCCCAAGCGGGTTGCGACTATGGCTGCGAGGGCATTCGCATGGACCTTACCGACAACAGCGTGGTAAATTGCAACGAGGTGTACAACCCATGCGATGGCATCCTTTTCTTGGGCACCGTAACGCGCAACACAACCGTGCGCAGCAACTACATGAAAGATGGGTTTAGGGGCATCTACATGGGTTCTTCCAAGCTGGGGAAACAAGGTGTGCAAAACCAGCCCCAAGACAACCAATGGAACGGAGCCTTTAGCACGGGGCACCTTTACACCGATGGTTTTATTGGCTACCGAGATACCTTTTATATCAGGCCCCAATCCAACTCTAATTTTTATTACCCATTGCCTTTTTATAACAATGGAGGTCCATTGTCAAGTCCCCTTCTTATTGCCACCAATGGTGTAGGCCAAAGTTGTGCATACATACCGCCATTTAACCTCCAGAACATGCTCAGTGGGGCCGATATCGGTTTGGCTGCCGAAGCCGCCACTAACTTGGCCTCTGAAGATAATGCTATTGCCATCGAAAAACTGGGGAAAGAAGCCGCGTATAAATTCATTAAAGACGACCCCACTTTGGTGTTAACTCCCGACCAGCAAGACTTTAAAGACAGCTTAGCTCAAGAAGATTTGGGAAAAATAGATGACATTAAACGCAGCTTGGTTTATCCGCTTGACCCCGGTACTTTAGCCTTGGCTACCTCCAAAACCAATGATCTACAAGCCCTCTATGAGATTGAACAGTTGTATCGGGAGGTTTTGGAAATAGCCCTGAGCGATACTTGGCTCTACAAGAATTTGTTTACCCAGGTTCAGAAAAACCGCTTGGGTGAAATTGCGGCTATGTGCCCCTTTGAGCAAGGCCGTGCGGTGTATGCAGCCCGTGTATTGTTGAGCTATGCAGTTGCCGACGTGGTAGATTACCACAACGCTTGCGAATGGGTTCCTGCTCCCGGCGATTCAAAATCGAGACCGGGTATAAGCGCAAAAGCCCTGCCGAATGGAGCAAAGGACAACACGGGTCCCCATGCTGCAGAAATTTTCCCCAACCCCAGCACCGGCAGCTTTTCGGTGAGGCTAACCGACCCTGCTCCGGCCGCATTGGAAATTGCAAATTTGTTGGGCGAACAGCTTTTTTCGGCAAACGTAGCGGGCACCAAAGAAATGGAACTCAATACCGCCTTGGCAAAAGGTGTTTACTGGTGTAAAATTACCCAGGGAGGCAAGGTGGTGCATCAAACCAAACTCATAATACAATGAAAGCGTTAGCAATTGTGCTGTTTTTTTTGGGGTTGGGCCTAAAGGCCCAGCCTGCCTTAGCGCAGAACTTAGTATTAGACCCAAGTTTTGAAGATACCCTTTTTTGCCCCATGTACCCGGCTACACCCTACACGTATCAAAACCTTACCCATTGGAAATATGCAGGCCCCTTTTCCGGCTTCACCTTTAATGCATGCAACACCGGGGGTCTAGGCATTCCCCAAAATTCCTTGGGTTACGAACCGGCCCATTCGGGCAGTGGGTACATGGGGATCGGCACATATATGTATCCCCTCTATGCTGTTGGGCAATTGGCGCAAACCCTACAAGCCAACAAGCGCTACCGGGTGTCGCTTTTCGTTTCGCGCTGCGATAGCTTTATTTATTCCTGCAACAACCTGGGTGTTTATTTGAGCGATACGGTATTAATTGACCCTAACGTGAACGGGGGCAATCCGATTCTGACCTTAACCCACCCTGTGAATGTAAACTTTCACCAAAACCTAAAGAGCAAAGAGGGTTGGACCAAGCTCGATACCACCTTCATAGCCACCGGCAACGAGCGCTGGATTACCATTGGTAACTTTTTAACCGATGCCCAGTCCGATTGGGAATACGTAGGTGGAAACCTCCCGGTTACCTGCTGCGGTTACACCGACCAATCTGGCTATAATTTTTACTGCAGAGTTTGGTCAAGTGGCGGGGCAGGCTACTACCTAGACGACGTAAGCGTGGTGCTCGACGACGACACGGGCTTGGAGGGCACCGGGGCGGGGCAGGTGAGCGTGTACCCCAACCCCAACACCGGCAGCTTTGTGCTGAGGCTCTTGCAACCCGGCCCGGCATGGGTAGAGGTGTGCAACCTCTTGGGCGAGGTGGTGTTTGCCACCCAAGCAACGGGTGCCAAAGAAACCACCCTCTCCACAGGCTTGGCAAAGGGAGTGTATATGTGTAGGGTTATACAAGAAGGAAGGGTGGCATATCAAACCAAACTTATGATACAATGAGGGTTAGGTGGTTTTCTATTATGTTTCGCGCTGGCCCTCCGGACTTTACTGGGTGCAAGCCTGGCAAGCCCACGGGGCTATATCCACCCTTAAGCTTTTCTGCCAACATGCGCCTTAAGTTTTTATTGTTCCTGGTTTGTTTTGGCCTAGCCCTGCTCCCGCTGGGGGCAGGGGCCACGGCCCCTTTCTCGAAGTGGTTCGATGTAAATGGCACCCGAGAGGAACCCACGGGCATTTTCACCATGGCCAACGGCTACCTCATTACCGCCCAAACCTATATTCCGGGCAGGTATTATTCCGTGGGGGCGCTCTACTTCGTAGACTTCAACGGCAACCTGCTTTGGTGGAGGCATTTTGCCAGCGATACCGCCCAGGTAGAGGTTACAGCTACCCTGTTTAACCCCAAAAACCTCCGCTTTGGCCACGAGGTGGTGGTGCCCATTTCCTACACCAACTACAGTTATTCTCCAAGCCGAGCTAAGACCTACCTCATGCGGGTAAACACCAACGGCGATTCCCTGGGGGCCGTGCCCATTTCTCCGTTTTACTGCAGAGCAGCCAACTTTTTTTTCGATGGGCAGGAGTATAGCATGGCGCTCATTACCGCCGTTCCCCCCACGCCCTTCGAAGGGCTTTATATTCGCAAGTTTCAATGGACCCGCTTTACGCCCAACCTAGAGGTGGTGTTGGACACCACCTACAGCCTTTTCGATCAAAACATAGACGAGGCCGGCTTTTGCGTGTTTAGGCGCGACACCGACTGGGCGGTGTGTGCCCAATGGAGGAACCTGAGTCTTTCTTCACCATATAATGGGCTGCGGGTGCGCACCTATGGGTTGCAAGCCAATGGTGCCCGCACCCAGATCAGCGAATTTGGCTTATACCCCATTCCAGCCAATTGCCAGTATACAGATGGGGTGATGCGCAACACCGGGGAGGTGGTGTTGATAGGAAGCGAGAGCGTGGCTCCAGATGAATCTTCCCGCATCCGGGTGCTCAACCCCATGTTGCAACCCGGGCCGGCCATCAACCCCTACACCACCCCCCTCTACCTAGATTATTTTGAGATGTATCAAGTGTTCGAAACCGAATCCTACTTCCTCAGCTTTGGTGTCAGCGAATACCAAGGCACTTGGTGGCCGGGCTGTCTGCGTTTCGATAAAAACCTCAACCGGGTGGGCAGAATGAACTACATCTTGCCAAAGTGGGGTGGAGGATTCTTTCCTTGGACCCGGGCCCCCGATGGGGGCTTTACCGGAGCGGGGTATTTTCGGCACACCCCAAATTTTAACTCGGAAGACCTCTGGGTCCTGCACGTAGACAGCAACGGCTGCGCCAATCCCGAGTGCTTGCCCTTGGGCATGGACAGCCCCGATGCCTCGGGGGAGTTTTCCCTCTACCCCAACCCCAACACGGGCAGCTTTGTGCTGAGGCTCTCGCAACCCGGCACGGCACGGGTAGAGGTGTGCAACCTCTTGGGCGAGGTGGTGTTTGCCACCCAGGCCATGGGCGCCAAAGAAACCACCCTCTCCACCGGCTTAGCCCAGGGCGTGTATGTGTGTAGGGTTATACAAGAAGGAAGGGTGGCATATCAAACCAAACTTATGATACAATGAGGGTGATAGGGATGGAAGTTGTTTTCTTGGGGGCCTGAGGGTAGATCCCCTCAATACTTTCTATATTTGAAATGCTGCATCTAACCCCACACCTAGCCCCGGGCCTATACCTATGCCGGGTGTGGCAAGAAAACCACGTGGTGCATCAAAGCAAGCTTATTTTTGAGCCATAAAAGCAAAAAAAGATCAGCTATAGTGGGAAATATATAAGCAGCGCAGTTGCAAACTGTGCTGAGAGGGGCTGAAGTGGAACATATACAAGCAGCTTAGTTCCAAACCACGCTAAGTGTGGCGATAAGCAAGATGAGCATGAAAAGGAACAAGGTTTCCTACCCTATTCAGCGCAAGAATGGTCCAGCAGCACATCTTCATGGTGATTCACATTAAGGAAGATGGTGTATACTCCTTCTCGAAATCAAAAACACAAAACCATTTGCTTAGCTTTGATCTAAGCATTTCAGAGACGTTCATGTTTCCATGAGATACATAAGGCCAGATTGTTCCATTGAAAAATAAAAAAAATGAAACTACTCATTCAAAACATGGTAAGTCTCCGCTGCAAACTATTCGTAAAAATGGAATTGGAAAAATTAGATATGGCCTATCACTCCATTGAATTGGGCGAAGTTATTTTGCAACACGCTATAACAAGCTCTCAAAAAGACAAACTAACAAAAGCCCTGCATAAATCGGGCTTGGAGATTATGGATGATAAGAAAACGATCTTGGTAGAAAAGATAAAAAACATCATCGTAGAAATGGTACATCATTCCAATAATTTACCCGATACTAAGTTTTCGATCTACCTGTCGGAAAAATTGAATAAAGATTACCATTTGCTTTCCGAACTGTTTTCGAAGAACAAGGGCATGACAATTGAGCATTTTATAATACTAAACAAAATAGAAAGAGCAAAAGAGTTAATAATGTATGACGATTTAAATCTAACCGAGATTGCATTCAAATTGCATTATAGCAGCGTGGCCCATTTATCGAATCAATTTAAGAAAATTACTGGACTTACACCTTCCACGTTCAAGTCGATTCTAAAAAAAAATCGAACCAATTTAGAAGACCTGTAGAGCACAGCAAATCTTACAACTCATTGTCATAATTATGTAACCTCTTTGGGCCTTTACTTGCCGACCTTTGAGGCATGAGCTCCTTGTGTAAGTCAACCTATAATTTAGTCAAAAGTGAAGGGCGGGCTGCTCGAAGGACAAAGATCGATGCAGCCGCTGAGAAAACGCCAAAGACCGGGTTTCCTTTAGAAATTTTATATACATGATAACGGTAAAGAAGTTGGGCATCTTACTGAGCAAAACAGAGCACCCTTTTGAAAGCGAGGGCGTTCTTAACCCAGCTGTAATAAAAGCAAACAACACGATACATTTGTTCTATAGGGCCGTTGCCAAAGACAACTATTCCACCATCGGTTACTGCAGATTATCGGGTCCGATGCGCGTAGAAATACGTTCCAGTAAACCGGCACTCATCCCACAAGCGGAATATGAGTTTCAAGGTTTAGAAGACCCCCGTATTGTTGAAATTGAAGGCACCTACTATTTGTCCTATACCGCTTTCAACGGCATCAATGCATTGAGTGCATTGGCTACTTCTACGGATTTGGTTCATTGGAAAAAGCATGGAATCATTGTGCCACAAATTACATATGAAGAATTCAGGCATTTTACAGAAGCCGATGGGACCATCCACGAAAAGTACATTCGATTCAATGATTATCAAAAAAGCCATGAAAAACAGGATCGAAAAATTTTTCTATGGGATAAAAACCTGATCCTCTTTCCGAGGAAAATAGACAACAAATTTTACTTTCTGCATCGCATTAAACCCGATATACAAATTGTGGTTGCCATCGAAAATTTGGAGGATTTAACCATTGAATTTTGGCAGGACTACTTTCTTCATTTTGATGAATTTGTTTTGCTTAAGCCAAGATTTCATCACGAAGTAAGTTACATAGGCAGTGGTTGTCCACCTATTGAAACTGCCGATGGATGGCTGCTTATTTATCACGGTGTACATGATACTGTAGAAGGATATGTATACTCTGCTTGCGCTGCATTGCTTGATTTAAACAATCCACAAAAAGAAATTGCGCGCCTCCCTTATGCATTGTTTTCTCCTGAAAAAGAATGGGAACTTAAAGGCGAAGTAAACAATGTATGCTTCCCCACTGGAGCCATTGTAGAAGAAGATACGATTTACATCTATTATGGTGCCGCAGACGAAAGAATAGCGGTTGCCTCTGTAAGTTTAAGAGAGCTGCTAGCCGAATTAGCGTTGTATAAAACATAAAAAAAACAGCCATGAAAACCGACTTTATCCCAGACAAATCAAACCGCAGCTTTAGTTATGTTAAATCTACGCCCCTCCTATTACCCGTACATAAATATGAAATCATTAAATCGGAAAAATCCCATCCTGAAATTCTATTTATTACTTCGTTTCCTCCTCGAGAATGCGGAATTGCTACCTATTCCCAAGATTTAATCAACGCGCTAAACAGTCAATTTGAGGATACGTTTCAGTGCGCGGTCTGTGCTTTAGAATCAGAGAATGAGCAACACATCTATAAACATCCGCCTCTCTACATTCTAAACACCGATAGTCGAAATTCCTTTATAAAAACGGCGTTTCAAATCAACAAAAACAACAAAATTAAGTTGGTTGTTGTGCAACACGAATTTGGGTTCTTCCATAAAAAAGAAAAAGAGTTTAAGCTCTTACTCGATTCCATTTCGAAGCCCATTGTATTTATTTTTCATACCGTTCTGCCGAATCCAAATAACGAGTTAAAAAGAAAGGTAGAAGAAATGGTGGCCATATCCTCATCGATTGTTGTAATGACGTATGACGCCGAAAAAATCTTAAAAAATGACTACGACATAAACAATCATAAAATCAAGATCATTCAACATGGGACACACTTAGTGCCTCCATTGAATAGAGAAAAGGCGAAAGAACACCATCAACTATCCGACAGATTGGTACTGTCTACTTTTGGTTTATTGAGCAGCAGCAAAAGCATTGAAACCACTTTAAATGCCTTACCTACCGTGATTAAATCTTTCCCGAACATAATGTTTTTAGTGTTAGGAAAAACCCATCCAAACGTTGTAAAAAATGAAGGAGAAAAATACCGAAACATGTTGGAAGAAAAGGTTAAAACCTTGGGTATTGAAAACCATGTTAGGTTTGTAAATCAATACTTGCCTTTGCCGATACTATTGGAGTATTTGCAAATTACCGATGTTTACTTGTTTACCTCCAAAGATCCGAATCAAGCAGTTAGCGGCACGTTTTCATATGCGGTGAGCTGTGGCTGTCCTGTAATCTCTACGCCCATACCACACGCCAAAGAAGTGTTGAGTGATCACAATGGAATGATGATAGATTTTGAAAACCATGAGCAATTGGCAAACGACATAATTTACTTGTTAAACAATGAAGAGTTAAGGACTGAAATTTCCATTAGAAGTTTTCAAAAAATGGCTTCTACTGCTTGGCAAAATTCTGCCCTTGCTCATGCCATGCTGTTTGAAAATTTGCTTGGAAACGCTTTTAAAATAAAGTACCGAACTCCGAAAATCAATTTAAGTCATATTAAAAAAATGACCCGTCATTTTGGAATGATTCAATTTTCAAAGATTGCGTCTCCTGATATTCAATCGGGCTATACATTAGACGATAATGCAAGGGCGTTACTGGCTATATGTCAGCATTACGAATTGTATAGAAACGAGGACGATTTTAGTCTAATTCAAACGTATCTAAACTTCATAAAATACTGTTTACAGCCTAACAATCGTTTCTTGAATTATATTAGTTTCAAAAAAGAACGTACAAAACAAAACGATGCCGAAAACTTGGAAGACAGCACTGGTAGGGCAATTTGGGCATTAGGCTATGTGGTTTCTTTAAACAAAATTTTGCCTTCAAATTTTGTTTCTGAGGCTCAACACTTAATCCAAAGGGTAGTTCCGAACCTAGACAAAATACATTCAACTAGAGCCATGGCCTTTATCGTAAAGGGGCTGCACTACCAAAACAGACCTGAAAACATGGCTCTGATTAAAACATTTGCCAACCGGTTGATGCACATGTATAAGCATGAAACAACGAGCAATTGGAAATGGTTCGAAAGCTATTTGACCTACGGCAACAGCTTATTGCCTGAAGCAATGCTGTGCGCCTACTTAAGCACAGAAAATACAGCGTATAAAATGATCGCAATAGAAAGTTTTGAATTTTTGTTATCGAAAATATTTCAAGACGGAAAAATCAAAGTAGTCTCAAATAAAGGTTGGTTGTATAAAAATAGTTTGGCTGAAAAAGTATTGGGTGGAGAACAGCCTATTGATGTGGCATATACCGTTTTGGCTTTAAAAAAATTTTATGGAGTATGTAAACACGAAGAGTATAAACAAAAGGCAGAAGTGGCATTTTCCTGGTTCTTGGGTAATAATCATTTACGCCAAATCGTTTACAATCCATGCACAGGCGGCTGTTACGATGGTGTAGAAGAACATAATGTAAACCTCAATCAGGGTGCAGAGTCAACCATAAGTTACTTAATGGCACGACTGGCGATGGAAAGAATTTTGATTGAAGAACAGAAGTACACCATTTCTGATTGCAGTTAAAGGGAGAAGGCATCCGATTGTTTTTCTGTTTTAGTTTCTGGTTCGATTGTCGTGACGTGGTCTTTATTCAGGCACTGCCAGCTTGCTCTCTTCGCTCATCCTCGTGCACATAGATGCACCTTTCAAATAAAGATGCCTCAGCCCTATGCTTGGGGCACCCTTCTTCGGCACAGGCCCTTCTTTCGAATTTTATTTGCCTCAAAATCAACATCTTGTAAATCTATTGTACTATGTTTAGCATAGAACCAAAAAATATATACATCTTTGTAGCGTTCATTTCAAGGTAATGCCTACAACCCCAGTTTTTCCTGCAAAGTTCCGGCTCGGGGTTAGGGCATGAATCCTTTGAAAGGCAAAGAATCCAACTTATCCGATACCCCAAACGGCATGAACCTCGATCAAAGCAAAGCGCAAATGCGCAAAGGCCTCTTAGAGTTTTGCATACTCTCGGTATTAGCCGGAGGCGAGGCCTACCCATCGGGCATCTTAGAGCGCTTAAAACGTTCGGGCCTGCTGGTGGTAGAAGGCACCCTTTACCCTCTGCTTACCCGTTTAAAAAACGACGGCTGGCTGAGCTACCGCTGGGAGGAATCCAATGCCGGTCCACCCCGAAAATACTATCGCCTAACCGAAGAGGGGCACCGGGCCCTTGCCGAGCTCACCGCAGCCTGGCACACCCTGGTAGATTCCATAAACCAAACCCTTGCCTCACAGCCAACCACACCAACCCTATGAACAAGACCTTCACCATAAACCTGGGTGGAATAGTTTTCCACATAGAAGAGGATGCATTCGATGTCCTTAGTCAATACTTAAACGCCATAAAAGGCCATTACACCCATGCTCAGGGTAGGGATGAAATCCTGGCCGACATTGAGGCCAGGCTGGCAGAGCTGCTCAGCACCAAAGTGGGTAAAAACCGTCAGGCGCTGGTATTGGCCGACATACAGGAAGTTATTGGCCTAATGGGCAAACCCGAAGACATCTTTGATGGCGAACCCACCGCGGGGCCCGCTGCACAACCCCAGCCCGAAAAAACCCGCAGAAGGGTATACCGCGATCCGGACGACAAGGTTATTGGCGGGGTTTGCTCGGGTATAGCCAACTACTTCGACTTCGACCCGCTTTGGATTCGCTTGGCCTTTGCTGTAAGCTTTTTTGCCTTTGGCAGTGGATTCTTGTTTTATATTCTTCTTCTTATAGTAATACCCGAAGCAAAAACCGCCAGCGAAAAATTGGAGATGCGGGGCGAGCGGGTAGACATACACAGCATTGGAAAAACCGTTAACGAGGAATTGGGCCGGGTAAAAGACAGAGTAAACACCGTTGCTGAGGAAGCCAAAAATTCGGCCAGGCGTGTGCGAAACGATGCCAGAGGGCTAACCGGAAAGGTGTTGAATGCCCTTTACGACCTGGTTTATTACACCCTCCGATTTGGAACCAAAATGTTAGCCGCCATATTCATATTGGTGGGATTGGCCCTGATGGTGGCCTTAATGGGTTCCTTGTTTGGTTTTGGAGGACTGATTCACCTCAGCAACAACGGCATCTCTACTTCATACAGTTTAAAGGATATTTTTCTGATTTTCTTTAACGATGAAGACAAAATGGCGTTGGTAGGAATAGGACTGTTTTTGATGATTGGCATTCCGCTGCTGATGCTGGTATACAAAGGACTTAGAATCCTGTTTCGCATACCGGTTCGCAACCGCGCGGTTAGCATCACCGCATCGCTGCTGTTCCTGCTGGGTGTAGCCATTTGCCTGTGGATGGCCGTAGATCTGGCCACCGAATTTAAGACCACCGGAAGGCAGGTGCAAGTAGAGGAAATAAAAACACCAAAAGGTGGAGTGTTGTACATAGAAGCCAACAACAACGGACCCATATCGAATGAAGAAGAGGACGAAGATTTACGGGCTATGGATGGAGAAAGCCGCCTTCAATTGGGCAAATGGAATTTGTTGCGGAGAGAGGGCAAGGCCATCGCTTACGGCAATGCCCAATTTGACGTGTTACCCTCTAAAACCGATAGCTTCGAATTGGCGATTTTCCGCATTGCCTCCGGTGCCACCAAAAAAGAAGCCACCGCCCGAGCCAACAGCATACAATACCGCTTCGCACAAATGGATT
>JBEIVB010000235.1:0-1650 GCA_040374085.1 Flavobacteriales bacterium
AGATTGGGCGAGCCGTTGCTGCACAGCTGCTGCCCCTGCACGGTAATCACCGGCACCGTCAATGGCGTGCCCTGCGTAAGCGAATAAGCCGTGCTGGTGGAGCTTCCGCAGGCATTGGTAACCAACACCGTGTACACACCGATTTGGGTAGCACCAAAGGGATTTCCGCCCCCAACGAAAGAGCCGTTTAAATACCAGGTGTAAAAAGCCTGCCCCACATTGGGTGCATTCAGAAATGCCGTATCGCCCGAGCAAAGGCCCGTACCGCCGGTGTAGGTGATTACCGGCGTCTGAGGTGCACTCAAGGCATCTACAACGATGCTGTTGGTAGAAACCACATTGCCACAGGCATTGCTCACACTCACGGTGTAGGTGCCCGCTTGGTTCACAATAAGTTGAAAGCTGTTGGTGCCGATGTTAGTGCCGTTGCGCTTCCATTGATAGGTAACGCTTTGTTGCTGGGCAACAGACAGGGTAACGCTGCTGCCCGGACAGAACCCCGTTCCGGTGGCGTTTATGGTGGGCGACACCGGGGCCGGAGCCGAGGTTACCACCACGCTGTTGCTGCTGTTGGTGTTGCCGCAGGCGTTGCTTACGGTGAGGGTGTAGGTGGCAGGTGCCGGCACGATTAGCGTGTCGTTGTTGGTGCCAATGTTCGACCCATTGGCTTTCCATTGGTAATTGACCCCTGCCACCGAGGGCGCCACCAAAACCAGAGGCAAAGTACCGCACAGCACCGTTCCCAGGGGACTGCTGATTTGGGGTGCTGCGGGCGCGGTGCCGGTGCTGATGACCACCGCCGGCGTGGTGGCCGAGCCGCAGGCGTTGGATACGGTAACCGTGTAGCTGCCCGTTTGGTTGGCGCTGAACGAAGCACTGTTGCTGCCAACGGTGGTGCCGTTGCGTTTCCAAACATAGGTGTATCCGCTTACCGAGGCGGTGCTCAATCCAATAAGTTGCCCTGGGCAAAGGCTGGTGGTTAACGGAGGATTGATGGTGGGGTTGCTGGGGGCAGATTCAACGGTAACCGTTAAAGGGGCACCGGTAACGCTGCAACTGGCATTGGAGGCCACCACCTGATAGGTGCCTCCCTGGGTAGCGGTGAAGAGTCCGCCCGTGCCCACCGCAGAGCCGTTGAGCTGCCAGGAATAGGTTATGCCGCTCTGTGCCGCCACCACCAACTGCACACTGCCTCCGGAGCAGAACGTGGTGGGACTGCCGGGGTTGATCGTGGGACTGAACGGGCTGGTTAACACCGTTAGGTTTTGGGCATTGCTGGTAACGGTCGGCACGCTCGAACGCACCCGTATGAGATAGCCGTTGCCCGATAGGCTGTTTGATGGAATCGTACCCGAAACCGAGCCGCTGCTGCTTCCGGTTTGGGTTCCCAGGGTTATGGGGCTGGTGAAGGAGCCGGCGGCATTGCTCAATTCCAGGGTAAACACATTTCCGGTGCCGCCGTTGCCGGTTACCGCATACGCGACCTGAATCTGAGCACCCGGGCACACGCTAGCCGGAGTAGGAGGAGAGAGCGTAATGGCGGTAATTTGGGCACGAACCGGAGAAAGCAAAGCCAAGGCGCATACTGTGGAGAGAAGAAATCTATGCATAGGGTTTTAAAAGAGGGGGTAAGGTAGCCAAATCTTTTCG
>JBEIVB010000120.1:0-6691 GCA_040374085.1 Flavobacteriales bacterium
TGGCTCCGGCCGAAAATTGCAAACCTTGGCTGCCACCAACACCTGCACTCATGGTTAGGGTGTTGCCAGTGCTGGCACCCAACATAGTAAGAGCCCCGGCTCCGGACGCATTGTTGGTAATGGCTCCGGAAATGGTGGCTGCACCGCCACCGGCAGTGTATCCCACTGGTACGGTACCTGTTCCGGAAACTGTGGTTGGTACAGAAATGGTGCCTGCTCCTGTGAATCCAATCCGTGCAGCACCGCTGGTGTTGTTGCTCACGATGTTTAAAGATGCCGTTCCGGTTCCGCTGGCACCACCGATCTGAATTTGCCCGCCGGTGTTGGTGGTGTTCGGCTGAAGGTTAAGGGTTACGTTGCTGGCCAGAGAGATGGAAGGCGTTATGGTGGCAACGTTGGTGCTGGAGGTGGTGATGGTGTAACCGGTGGTGTTAACGGTTAAAGCGGTAGCAGGTGCTGTGTATACAGCACCATTCCCCAGGTTGATGACCCCGGCTGTATTCGCAAGAAAATGTGGGCTGTTTGTACTTGCAACCGAGCTGCTGCCGGCGCACCAGTTGGTGCTTGCCGCATCCCAAGTACCGTTTCCGCCGGTTGCCGTTGGACAAGTGCCGCCAGTGCCGTTCCAGAAGAGGTTGGCATTAACGGTAGCGTAAACAGGTAAACTGGAAAGGGCACTGCCGGTTGATGCGGATATGGTGTTGAATGAACTCCCTAGGGAAGCCGATGTGGTAATGCGGTAAGTTAAGGTACCGCTGGCAATTGTGCTGCTTGTATAAGCAAATGTTGCAGTAGAGGAGTATGGTGCACCACCAGTAGAGGAAACTTCCCAACCTGTTGGAGCTGTCATGGTTACGTTTCCGCTGGACGGAAGCAAGTTTGCTGCGGTGAATGTGGCCGTTTGGGGCGTAGAGGCCGTGCCTTGTATAGTTGTTACCATACCTGCACCCAATGGGTTGGTGAAGGTTATGGTAGGTCCCTGGCCAAAGGTCATCACCAAGTCATCAATCCCCATACCTTGGGCGTTGCTTGAACCACCAACGCCGGTTAGCGTCCACCTTATGTAGTAAGTAGCCCCGTTGGCAATCGACAAACCGGTCAACGATACGGATTTCGCTGTTTGTGTAGGCGGGTCGGAAACGGTGGTGTTGTTGGCATCAGCAGCATAGCTTTGGTCTCCTCCTGTGGCTGCAGTGGTTGAAGACGAGGTGCTTCCGTGAAAGAAAGTCCAGTTAAATGCTCTAGTTCCGGAACGGTATTTTTCATAATTCCACGCCAAGTTTATACTGGTAATTGAGCCCCCAGTATTGTTGGTAAAGGCAAGCATGATGCTTCTTGGACTGGTAAAACTGCCGGTGTTTAGCACGCCGATCGATCGATCCAATGATGAAGCAGTTATGCCATTGGCCCAATTGTAGTAATTGCCTGTAGAGCTGCTGGTAACTACACCCGTTCCTGAGGTTCCTGCAGCGGCCCCCGTAGCGGTTACATTTCCTGCATTGGCCCAGTCGGTACTAGACCCCATCTTGAAGCCGGTAGGTACGGTTGCCGTGGCAGATGTTCCCAGCCCATCGAACGTTTGAACGTAGGTGGATCCATTCAACGATACCTGCGCCTTTAGCCAAAATGGGTTTAGCAATCCAAAGCACAGCATGAGGCCTAAGCTCAACCCAAAAGGGAGCCGGCCGGTAAGCTTGAACAAATTGTTCATGTTAAAAATTGTTGTTTGGTTTTCGTATGCAAAAGTACCAAGTCCACTTGGCTTAGGTGTTGGTGGTGGGTTAAGGAAAGGTTAACAACATGGGTTTTTGAGTTGCATTTTTGCACATTTTCTACCAAATGGTTAAGATTTTGTGTACAACTTTTTCGGGCAAGGTTTTAGGCATTTCTTTGGTCCTACCTTTTAAAGCCCATGAAGGCCTGCATTCATTTTTTCAAAGAAGAGGATTTGTACCGTTTTGAAATTTGGTTTCAAGAGGGTTGTGTGTTTGAAGGATTGCCCCTCCCCAATTCCGCTCAGATAGAAAAGCAGCTGTTGGAAATTTGCCTAAACATGCCGTTCGAGCGCAAGCAAATCAACAACCGGAACAGGCAAGGATTTCTGCGTTTGCTCAAAAACGGCCAGGGTTTTGTCTTGGCGCGTTGCGGCCCGTTTCCCACTTTAGCGGAGTTGAATAATGCTTGGTCGGTGGCGCGTTTGTTTCTCCTGCACTACAATTCCAAGCCGCTTTCCGAAGAGGTTTTTGTGGCACCTGCCCATCCCGAGGGTTGAGCGGCCAAAAAGCGTTGGTACCAGAAGAACGAATCTTTTGGCGTTCGCTCTAAGGTATCAAAATCCACGTGAATAAGTCCAAATCGGGGCTCATAGCCTTTTGCCCACTCAAAGTTATCGGTAAGCGACCAGGCAAAAAAACCGTGTACGTTGCTGCCTTCTGCCATGGCCTGTCGAAGGTGAGCGAGGCTCTGCTGGTAGTACCCAATGCGCGCAGGATCGTTCACCCTGCCCGATTTAGGGGTTTCCTTGCAGGCCAAGCCGTTTTCGGTAATCACCAAAGGGGGTAGGTTGGGATACTGCCTCAATTTGCGGCAAATCTTGGCCAAGGCCTCCGGGTGTATTTCCCAACCCATCGCATCTGTGGGTTTTCCACGCTTTTTTCCAGAAACCACTCTGGCCTGCACATAGGGCATCCACCAGCAAGGTTTTACTATTTCCCTTGTATATACCTGTACACCTATAAAATCTGCCTGCGCTTTTAATGCCTGTTCATCACCGGTTTTTATATGAGGCTCCATCTTTTTCAAAAAGGGCAAATCGTGCACCGGGTATCCCAATCCCAGAAGGGGTTCTAAAAACAAACGGTTTAAGAGTGCATCCAATTGATGTTCGGCTTTGCTGTGGCGAAAGCCCTCGCGCTGGGCCTCTACAGGCGAGAAGGAAAAGGTGGTGCCTATGTTGGCCTGCCTCACACACGATTGCATGAGCGCAATGCCCTGAGCTTGGGCCAAACATGCATGATGCAGGGCCGGTAGGAAGCGCCGCATACCCCGCTTGCCCGGTGCATGTATACCCAAAAAGTAGCCGGCTCCGGTAAAGGCAAGGGGCTCATTCAATACCATCCAATGCTTCACGCGGTCGCCCAGCCGGTTGGCCATTACTTGGGCATACTCCAAAAAATAAAAAACCGTACTTCGGTTGGTCCAACCGCCCCGCATCTCAAGGGCATGCGGTAAATCCCAGTGGTAAAGGGTGATCCAAGGAGCAATGCCTCTTACCAAGCAAGCATCCACCAGGCGATCGTAGTAGTCCAACCCTTTTTGGTTTACATGTCCATAGCCATTGGGTAATACGCGCGGCCAGGAGGTAGAAAAGCGAAAATGTTCAATACCGGCCTCGGCTATCCAGTTTAAATCCTCTTCGTAGCGCTGGTAAAAGCCGGTGGCCACGCGCGCATGGTGACGGTTTTCTACAGCTCGGCCCGACTGGGTAAACACATCCCAAATCGAGGGCCCTTTGCCGTTCTCTTCAGGCGCTCCTTCTGTTTGAAAAGCCGAGCTCGAAACCCCAAACATAAAGTCGGGACCAAAATGATGTGCATACAGGTGATTCACCGGACGTGTTTTTCGAGAATGGTATGCACCACCTTGCGTGTAATGTCTGGGTAATGCACCGACACGCTTTTGCCCTCGCGCAGCCAGGAATCAATAGTGGGCAGGTGCTTTTTCTTGAGGCGCTTGAGGGTGGTTACGCCAAGCTCACCCAAGCACTTGGCGTTGATCTGCTGTTCTATTTGCCCTTTCATCGGCACCACCAACAAGGGCTTGCCCAAAAACAAGGCTTCGGTGGTTACCCCAAAGCCAGCGTTGCAGAATACCCCTCTACTCGAGAGCAGGCTTTGCTCAAAGCGAGCGGCGTGTATGGGCAGAAGGGTTATGTTTCGATGCCTTTCCTCACGCTTCACTTCTTTGGTAAATACCTCAAAGGGCGTTGCCCTAAACGCCCCAAGAAGTTCGATTATTTTCTCTGGAGCATAGGACGGAAGATAGGTGCAAATGTGCATCCCTGTATGCGCATCGGCCTCTCGTATGGATTTTCGAATGATGGGGGTGAAAATGCGATCTCCTTTAGATTCATAATGAATGCCATATCCATCGCTTACCGGTGCATAATGCTGAAGTATGAAGCGACCAACCGGATCTAAGCCTATGCCGCTCGCCATCTGTTGGCTGGCATATTGGTTGCTCAAACCAATGCAGGGAATGCCTGCCCACCGGGCAGCCCAAGCAGATACCGGCTCAAAATCATTTAAGATTAGGTTGTAATGCCGCACCGGCAATTGGCGAATCTCTTTCCACAAACGCGATACTTTGCCCTCCAGCCAGGTCTGGTAGTAATCAATACCCCCTCTCTTTCCAAAAATAAATCCCAACCCCCCCATTTTGTATTTTACAGCAATGGGCAATTCCAGTGTGTGAGCTCGGCTGCTGATCAACACATCTACGTCCGCTTTTTCTTGCAGGTGTGGCAATATCTCCAGCGCGCGGCTTATGTGCCCGTTGCCAGTGCCCTGAATGGCATACAATACCCTCGGCTTACTCATCGTTCTCCAGAGCAGGTGCACCCAGCGTTTTTGGCTTCACCTGGAATTCTTGCCACAGCTCGGCAAAAAGCTCCGAGGCTTTTCGGTAGGCTTTGTTGTCCTCCTTCAATTCAATGCCCTGGGCAAGCGCATCGTCCTGATACCGATAAATGCTCCAACCTCCATTGCTGTATTCCAGTGCCGATAGGTTTTCAATCCAATCACCCGAGTTCAAGTAAATGGTTTCTCCCTCCGCATTGGTAAAGGGCCTGATGCACGGTTGGTGTATGTGGCCGCATACTACGTACCCATAGCCCTTGGAAATGGCAATGCCCGCAGCCGTTTCCTCAAATCGATTGATGAAGCTAACGGCCTTTTTTACAGAGTTTTTCACGCGCTTGGAAAAACTGATGCGCTCGCGGCCGATTTTTAATAATATGAAGTTAATGAATCGATTGATGAGGATAAGGGTATCGTAGCCAATGGCTCCCAATCGAGCCAGCCATTTGGAATACTGCATGGTAACATCAAAAACATCGCCATGAAAGAACCAGGCTTTCTCTCCATCAAGGTTCAGCACCACTTTGTTTACAATGCGCAAGCTGCCCAAGCGGAATCCCGAAAATTTGCGCAGCATTTCGTCGTGATTGCCCGGTATGTAATAGATTTTGACTCCTTTTACCATCCATGTGGTTAAATGCCGAACCACTTGCATGTGGCTCTTGGGCCAATACCGCTTGCTAAACTGCCACACGTCTACAATGTCGCCGTTTAGAATTACGGTTTTGGGTTTAACGGTCTTTAGGTAACGCAACAATTCCTTTGCATGGCAACCATAGGTGCCTAAGTGAACGTCTGATATAACCAAAACGTCCACCTTGCGCTTTCTGCCTTTTCCCATAGCGTTAGGAATGAGAACGGTGAAATCCGCGTAAAACAAGCAGGGCCATAAAGTCCTGCAACATATCCCGAATCTGCGCTTTCAGACGCATAAACAACATCAAGGTTGTGTGCATGGGCTGTTTTTTACAAATTTCTGTTTGCTCTGCAAACAAAATGTTTCCTTTATATGATGTTTGAGTAAACAAAAAAAGCCGGCTGCTTAGCCGGCTTTTTTATTCTGTATTCGTTGTGTTATTCAGTTAGGGTAATGCGATGCATCCCTCGCTTTCCGCCAGAGGTTGTCTCCAAGATGTACATGCCCGGATTTAGGCCCACCAATGGAGCAGCTACCCGGTTCATGCCCTCAACTAAGGTCTGGGTACCCAATAAACGACCATCAAGGGTGAACAGTTTGGCCTGTGCACCCGCACGTTCCGGTACGTTCAACCAAAAGCCTTCAGAAAGCTTAGCTGGGTTGGGATGCAAACGAACCTCCCATGCATCTCCACCACCCAATGCTGTAATTACGCTGCTGCCCAAAGTATCGGTTAAGCGCTTGGTAAACTCCTGATAAAACCAGTTGGCTATGGTGGCGTCGTGTATGATAAGGGTGTTCTCGTCGTTTCGGGCATTGGCGTTGGTTGACCAGTTGTGCGAACCTACCCACACTTTGGTATCGGCTCCGGTTACGTTGTGATCAACAATCAAATGCTTATGGTGCATAATTACGGTGGTGTCCTCGTTTACATTCAAGTTGCTTCCCATAGATCCGCTGAGGTTTCCATACTGGGTGCTGGTGGCGGCATCATCGATGAGGCCCTCAACGGTTAAACCGGCGTTGACCTGAGCACCAATGGCATTGGCCAAGTCGGAACGCGTAATGAGCATGGTGGCAAAGAACAAGTTCTGGGTGGCAGATTGGATGGTGCTCAAAAGGAAGTTGTTGGTGCCGTCGGATGGACTGAAATACAATTCCACCTCGCGGTTCCCAATTTTGAATTGGTGAGGCGTGTTGTCTGTTTTGTCCGGACCAAATTTGCTGTTCGCTGCGTTGGGAGTAGCAGAGGTATCGCCCCACATTTCTTCGAATTCCATGGTGTAGGCTTTGGCCAGGGTCTGGTCTTGCACAATAACCACGCTGTTGGGGTCGCGGTTAATTTGCCGGGCGGTCCAGTTGGTGCTTCCGGTCCAAACAATGGATTTATTTGGGTTGGGGTGGAAGGCATCTATAA
>JBEIVB010000091.1:0-9519 GCA_040374085.1 Flavobacteriales bacterium
CCTATTTGGTTTGGCTGTGCATTGCGGTTTCCCTTAACGCATACATCTTTATTAGGAATGCTTGATGCACACATTGCGGCATGCCGCCAATGGAATGCCTTTTGCAAATCCACTGCGGGCAGTCAAGAACATAAACAGGGAGTGCCAACCCGCGAAAAGTGACCTGGTATTTTACCAAATCCGAACCTGCTGTTCGGGTGAGAGATGCATAGCATCTCCGGGCTTTATATTAAATGCTTTATAAAATGGATCAAAGTGCGAAAGCGTGCCATTTACCCGATAGTTGGGTGGCGAATGCGGATCTACCCGTACACGCGTTTGCGCAAGCTCGGGCTTGTTTACCTCTCGCCAAACTTGGGCAAACCCCAAGAAAAATCGCTGATCGGGTGTAAACCCATCAATGAGCGTGTTTCCTCTTCCCTGCTCGGTTAACTTAAACGCATCGTATGCAATGGAAAGTCCGCCCAAATCGGCAATGTTCTCACCCAATGTAAGCGAACCGTTAAGGTGCAGGGAATCGAGAACGGTATAAGCATTGTATTGTGCTACCAATTTCGAAGAAGCTTTTTCAAACTTCTTTCCATCTTCATCGGTCCACCAATTGTTGAGGTTTCCAGCTCCATCATACAATCTTCCTTGATCATCAAAACCATGGGTCAATTCATGTCCGATTACCATTCCAATGGCCCCGTAATTGATGGCATCATCGGCCTTAGCATCAAAGAAGGGGAACTGAAGAATGCCGGCGGGAAAAACAATCTCATTGATATTTGGATTGTAATATGCGTTGATGGTTGGGGGCGTCATTTGCCACTCTGTTTTATCCACAGGCTTGTTTAACTTGGAGCACATCAATCGGTAATCGTGTTTCCAAATCGAAATGAGGTTTCCAAAAAAGCAATTGCGGTTGATTTCAACCTCATCGTAGTTTTTCCAATTATCGGGATATCCTATTTTCTTAATAACCACATTCAGCTTATGGAGGGCTTTTTGTTTGGTTTCGTTGCTCATCCAAGCGAGATTCTGAATGCGCCTATCGAAAGCCTTTTGGAGGTTGTTCACCAACTCGAGCATACGACGGCGCGACTCTGCCGGAAAGTGCTTTTGAACATACGCCTTGCCAAACAGATCGCCCAAGGACTTATCCGTTTCTCCTACCATTATCTTCCACCTTGGACGCTGAGAAGCAGCGCCGGAAAACTGTCTACTAAATTCAAAGTCTTCATCTCTAAAAACTTTTGACAGATACTCGGCATGTCCATGAATGTAATCAAACGAGACTTTGGCTTTCCAGGCCTCCAAGGGTTCAGAAGCCAAAAGCATGCACAAACCTTTGTAATAAAGTGGCTGGCACACGTTGAGCGTATCTGGGGAAAGCCCCATTTTTTGAAACTGATTTTTCCAATCTATGCCCGGAGCTAAGGCCTGGAGGTCTTTTACAGACATTTTGTTGTAATTCTTTTCGGGGTCGCGCAGCTCTTCGGGCATAATGTGAACCGCCGATATCTTGGTTTCGAGCGCCAGCACCCATTTCGCTTTTTTAGATGCAGCTTCCTCGCTGTCTCCACACAGCAAAAAAAGCTTGCGTGCATGCTCTCGAAGTTTATCGCAAGCGGGCTTGGATTGCTGGTCCTTTGGATTGTAATACCCTTTCTCCGGTAGAGTTAGTCCGGTTTGAAAAAGGGATAGGATATTAACGGAACTGCGCTTTTCATCGGGTACAACGCCGGTAGCAATTAAATCACCAAACCCGTTCCTGCGATCCTCTGCAAGAAAATCCATAAGCGCGCGATAATCCTTAACCTCATCGATCGCTTTTATTTTATCTTGCAATGGAAGCATGCCGGCCCTCTCGATGGAAATGGTATCCATACCACTGAAAAAGAAATCGCCCACCTTCTGGTTGTCGCTTCCTTTTGGATGATGGTCGTTTTTTGACATCTCCTCCAGCAGTGCATGTTGCTTAATCAAGGTTTCTGCATACAGGGTATAGAAACTGCCCCATGCAGACATATCCGACGGAATCTTTGCCTTGTTTAGCCAGTTTCCATTCGCAAACTGATAAAAATCCAGACCGGGTTCTATCCTTTTATCCATGTTGGCTGTATCGAAGTAGCACCTTGCTTCTTCGGTTTTATTTCTGCTGCATCCCGCTATTGGCAATGCAAGGAACTGAGCCATCAGGGCGGCACGAATAAGAACAGCAAAGAATTGCAACAGCTTCATGTTCATCTAAAAAATGCCTGCAAAGAAAACCTTTGATTGTGTACATAATCTTGTAAAAAATTGCATTCGCATGATTATTCGATGGGGCGCATTTCAAGCACGTTCATCCGTTGCTAATTAGGGACAGATGATGGGGAAAATCATGGATTGAAAAGGCCTGCAGCACAGCGAACTTCTTTGCAGCGCGAGGCAAAAATGATCCAACCCTAACCCAAGTATGTTTGGGTAAGCTTAATGCTACAGATAATTGCGGTTATAATCTTACTCGCATACCAAAGCAATATCCGGTGAACATGCAGCTTCACCTTTCATACAAAAAGATCGGCTTTGGCATTGCTTGGGTTTATTCCAAGACCACACCCATGGCGCAGAACTTTTCGATGCGTTGATCTATTCTGGTTTGAGGTTCGATTGCATCGAGTTGAGCCAGATGCCGTTTGATTTCCTCCTTCACAATCATGTGTGCCTCCAGTTGGTTGGTGTGGGCGCCCCCAAGAGGCTCGGGAATGATGCCATCAATAAGCGTATTGGCGAGCATATCGGTTGCGGTAAGCTTAAGGGCTTCAGCGGCCCTTTCTTTATTATCCCAATTGCGCCAAAGTATGCTGGAACAGCTCTCGGGAGAGATTACCGAATACCAGGTGTTTTCGAGCATCAAAACGCGGTCGCCAATTCCAATGCCCAAAGCTCCGCCTGAAGCTCCCTCACCCAAAATGATGCAGATGACGGGCACTTTCAAATTGAACATCTCGTATAAGTTCCGGGCAATGGCCTCTCCCTGTCCGCGCTCCTCGGCTTCCAATCCGGGAAATGCTCCCGGCGTATCGATGAACGTAACGATGGGCTTGTTGAATTTCTCAGCCAAACGCATCAGCCTTAAGGCTTTCCGATAACCTTCGGGGTTGGCCATACCAAAGTTTCGCAGTTGGCGCATCTTGGTATTGATGCCTTTTTGTTGGCCGAGAAACATTACGGTACGACCATCGATTCGTCCAAACCCACCTACCATGGCTTTGTCGTCGCGCACATTTCGGTCTCCGTGGAGCTCCATCCAGGTATTGTCTGTGATGGCGTTGATGTAGCTGATGGTGTAGGGACGCTCGGGGTGGCGGCTGAGCTGCACCCGCTGCCAGGGCGTAAGATTCAGGTAGATTTCTTTGCGCTTCTCTGTAAGTCTAGACTCGAGCTCAGCCACGGCAGTGGAAACGTCCACATTGGTTTTAATGCCTACCTCTTTCAGGTTTTCAATTTCCAGCACCAGGTCTTCAACCGGCTTTTCAAAATCCAAATAGGTCATAGCGTCTTGGTTTGGATGGCAAAAATACAAACTAAAGCCAACCCCCGACTTGAAGCCGGAAACTGGGCGGTGCTGCAGGGAAAATCATGGAAATAGGAGTTGCCATCGAACGTTCCATGGAAACCCGAAAAACTAAAGAAAACGATGAGCGGTTCCTTCTGGGGGCAGAGGGCATTGGGCGAACTTCCCGAACCAGCGGTAGCGGAAGCGTGCGACAATTGAGTAGGCGGCATTGCGCACAAAAGCTGGAACTAGTAATCCAACACTGAATGCCTTCCACGGCCATGGGAGCTGCCTGCACATGCGCAGCACTGCCCCGGAACGATTGTGCCAAGCTTGGCCATCCCAATACCAGATGGTTCTCATAGATTCCATCTGAGGAGGCGGCGGTACAGACTTGGGCAAGCGATTAAGGTGCTGAAGAGGCAGAAAGTAAAACAAACCGTTTGGATCGTGTTCCAAGAGCCAGCGCACCACCCCGTTGCACAGTGCGCACACCCCATCGTAGAGGACTAAGTGAAATGCCTCCTTCTCCATCATCGAATACCCACGAAATAGGGATCTACCGAAACCTCTACCCTTCTTTTCTGCACCTCGAAGGTGCGGGGGTCGATGAAGGTAACGTAGCCGTTTCTGCCCCCGCAGAAGCTGCTGTGGTGGGGTGGAGGGCCCTGCAGCGTTGCATTGCGATTGGCTACCACCACCCGATCAAACAAGGGGTCTATGCCAATGCCATGCGGTTGCCAACCGCTGAAGAGGGTGGCAAGGCGCTGGCCCGTGTTTAGGTCGAACGCCATCACCGAACCTACCTTACCCGGGAAGTTGAGGCTGTCGCCCATGCACGTAACCCAAAGCTGATTGCGCCTCGGATCCACAACCACCTCCTGAGGAAAGAAACCGGTGGGCAGCACCTGCAGCAAGGCATCGTCGGAAGTGCGCAACACGCGAATTTCGGCGCTGCCTTGGCAAGAAACATAGTAGCGGCTTCCATCCGGAGAGAAAGCCAAATCGTGGGGATTTAAACCTTGCTGGTTGTTCACAGGCAGACCATCAAGAGATACTTCTATGTTATCAAAATTGGGATTGGTTGGACTGAACGGCGCGCCAATTTGAATTTTATAAACGTAATTGCCATACTGTGCAGGAACAATCAAAAAGCGTTCATCGGGCGAGAGGGTGCCCCCGTGTGGAAATTTAAACAACCCGTTTGGATAGCGGGTTTCAATGGTGAGGTTCTCTAAATTCAAGTAGAAGATTTTTCCTTGACTGCTCCAATCTACTGCAAAGGCATGACGGCCATCGGCACTGAGGCAAAAAGTATTCCAACTCCCTTCCCCCAAATCGATGGAGCCCACCAGCTCGTCGGTTATAGCATCGAACTTTTGAAATGCACGGCCTGCAAGAAAAATGACGTACCAATAGCGACGGTCGGGACTGATGCGCACTTGATGCGGAGCCTCAATTGCCGGGCTTATGCCCACCGGAATGGTGCGCATGGGTACCAAAGTAGCAGCGTCCATCACGGTAACCACATCGCATCCCTGGTTTGGAACGTAGTACTTGGTGCGCCAAGGCTTATCGGAGAAAGGAACAGAGCCTGCCGCGTTTCCTGCACCGTTTGCGATCCAGTTGCGTAAGGTCTTTACCTCCTCAAGGCTGAGAGGATCTGCGTTTACCGGCATGCGGGGCAAGAGACTCAATCCCAAATTGGGATAGCTGTTGGAAAATAAGAACAACGTACTAAAATCGGGTTGATGCGGTATTACGGCACTGCCACTGTTTGTGCCTTTCAGCATGGCACTCCAAGAACTGAGGTCGAGGCCACCGGCATTTACCGCGCTTTGTTTGCTGTGGCAACCCGGCACCGCGCATTTGGTGAGCAGGATTTTTCCTACATCTGCAGGATATCCAGATGCTGCCTGATCTATGACCACCGCATCGCGGCGGCAAGCACCAAAAGCCAACAGACCCGCAAGAACGATCAGCAGTCTCATGGTTGATGCCATAACATTCGGTGGATAATTTCTGTGGGTGTTTCTACTGCAAGCAAGAGCCAACCAATGGGCAAATCAACCGCATCGAAAGATTGACGAGTATTGGCGACGAACGCAAAATCCTTTACCTCCTGCCCCAATGCGTTGAAGCAGCGTATGCCGGTTATGGGTTTGGTGCACTCTACAGTTACCAATCCTGATGCAGGGTTTGGGAATACATTGCACTCTGGCTTAACCCTATTTTCGTTGAGAGCATCGGCAATGCTTCCCTTGAAAAACACCAGCCCCCCTCCTATTCCACCCGCCACCATATCGAGTTGCTGATCGCCGTTCAAATCTGCAAAATCAAGGCTGCTGTAAGATTGCATTGGAAGATTTAAGTATGCACTGTCTACCTTGTTGAAGGTACCGCTTAGATTGCCATCTATTTGGTTGAATACATAAATCCCTCCCCGCATAGAACCCGAAAAAAGTTTCCACGATCCTTGGTAACGAATCAAGCGGGGTGTGGCGTACCCCAAGGTCAACTGACCGGGCTGATTGGCTGCTGTGCTTACACCACCCCAAAAGGGGCTGCTTAAGGTAAAAACCGGTTGTGCAGCGTTGGTTCCCTGATAGGCATAAACCTTTCCGCTTCGATTGCCCACCAACAAATCGGAAATGCCATCGGAATTCCAATCCACAATTTGCGGAACGGAGTTGGAGCCCACATCTATTCCTCCAAATGAAGCCACTGCATTCGACAACAAAAAAGTAGGCAACGAGGCTGTTCCTGAGTTTGGGATGTAGATCAACTTCCCGTCCTCATTCCCCATTATTATATCTGGAAGATTATCGCCGTTTAAGTCTCCGAAGGAAGGTGCGAGCGAACGCATATTGAGTTGGGAGAGGCTGAGGTAATCCGAATCTACAACCGCAAAAGAAACATTGCCGGAAGTACCTGTATTGCGCAACAAGGTAATTCGACTTTGGTGCGTTCCACCGGTCTGCAAATATCCAAATGAACTCATCAAAAGGTCGGGGCGTCCGTCTGCATCTGCATCAAAAATGGAAACCAAACTGTTTTCGCCGGCATCCAACACTTCAGATGCAAGCAAATCTTTGCGTTGAAATCGAAAATCGGGGGCGTTGTCTTGCCCCTCGTTCCGGTAAAACCATTGCCCTTTCACATTCTCTGCATTTTGCGCGTTGGGGCAAACCAGCAAATCGCGCTTTGCATCATTATTTACATCGATAAAAAATGCAGCAGGGAAATAAGGCAGATCAACTGGACTGTTTCCGGTAGGATATTGAGCATCTTGGTTATTTACAACAGAATTCAGGTTGGTTCCAGCGTTGATGAGTTGGGTGATGGTGTTGCAAGAAATGTCGCCCACGAGCAAATCGGTAACGCCATTTGCGTTGGCATCATAAGCCATAAGCGATGAGCCGGAATGCAGGATGTTCTTTTGTTCGGCTGAAACAGGGGATGGCCTTCCGGTACAGGGAAGATTTAAACTGATTTGGCAATTGGCAAAATTCTCGCGGATTTCTCCCCAGCAGTTGCTCTCTACGTGAAACTGGTTGAGGCTATCGGGCACCCCGTAGGTTTCTTTGCTGAGGTTGCGGTGGAACTGAATGAAGACCCCGTCTGGAGAAAAGGTGAACACATCGAGATCTCCGTCGCCATCGGCATCGGCAATGGCCGGGAGATCGACCCCCGAAATGTACAAAGGCAAATAATCGCTTCCATAATAAGAACGCATCTGCGTTGAGACCTTTACAAACGAAAGTCCGGTGGAGGCACTGCCGGTGTTGCGGTACACATCCATTGCTCCTTGGTTATAGGTAAAGAGGTCTGCTTTTCCATCTTGGTTGTAATCGGCGCAGATGGCCCAGCTCGTGCATGCAGGGAATGCCGTTTCGGCGCTGGGCAGGTGCAGAAATCGAACGCTGTCTGTTAAGCCGGCATTGCGAAAGACCAAGCGGCGATTGCCGCTTCGATCGAATGCAAACAGATCCTGAACCCCATCGAAATCCACATCAATGGCGGAAAGCTGAAGGTAATTGAGGCCGCCTACCCATGGATTGACTAAGGTTTTGCCGTCTCGAGAAACCTGAACATTCGGTTCCACTTGAAAATAAGGTTGTGCCCCTACGGTACCTGTGCTGAGCAGGAGCAGAAGCAGGATGTGGATGCAGAGGCGGATAGGCTTCATGGGGTTGGCATCGAAGGTAACAAAAAGGCATGGGCATTCGTTCACTTGAATTTGTGTTAAACTATCTTTACGGCATGAAAAAAATCATGCGGTTGTTGTGGGTTGCATTGCTTTTTATGCACGTGGGCATGGCCCAGCAAGTGGATTCTTTGTGGATGGCAGCGCATTATGAAAAAGAGGATGCTCAGATCAGCATGCGCGATGGTGTGCGGTTGTACACGTGCATTTACCGCCCAAAATCCGATGCAGAACTGCATCCCATGCTCATGTGCCGCACCCCCTACAGCGCAGAACCTTATGGGGCCGGACGTTTCCGAAGCTTTCGAGGTCAAAATTATGAGGCCTACCTGAAAGCAGGTTACATCTTGATTTTTCAGGATGTGCGGGGCCGATACATGAGTGAGGGAGAATTTGAGGATGTGCGGCCTTTCCTAGTGGAGAAAAAAGGCAAACAAACCGATGAAGCCAGCGATACCTATGACACCATTGAGTGGCTTTTAAAAAATGTAAAAGGAAACAATGGAAAGGTGGGCGTGATGGGCATCTCCTACCCCGGATTCTATGCCACCATGAGTGGACTTTGCGGGCATCCGGCATTAAAAGCCGTTAGCCCTCAGGCACCGGTAACCAACTGGTTCATCGGCGATGATTTTCATCACAATGGAGCGTTGATGTTGCTCGATGCGTTTTCGTTTTATAAAGAATTTGGAAGACCGCGTTTGAAACCCTATGCCAGCCGGCCGCGGGGCAAAAAACTGTTGGAAGGGCCAGACTCCTACCTCGAATATCTGAACACCGGCGCGATTCGAAATTTCTCGAGCTTACTGGGCGACAGCATTCGTTTTTGGAATCAGTTGGTGGAGCATCCCCACTACGATGCTTATTGGAAAAGTACGGATCCCAGACCGCATCTGCGCAAATTTGCACCGGCGGCTTTGGTGGTTGGGGGCTTGTTTGATGCCGAAGATTGCTGGGGTGCCTTTGCAACCTATCAGGCCATTGCAGGGCAACAACCCAAATCGGCATGCCACCTAGTCATGGGGCCATGGTTTCACGGTCAATGGTCGGGCAAACGAGGAGATGGGACAAGGCTGGGTCATCTTTTTTGGGGCAATAACACAAACCAATATTATTTAGATGCATTGGAGTTTCCTTTTTTTGAACGGTGGTTGCACGACAAAAATGGAGGAGCGGAATTGCCCCGTGCGAGCATCTTTTTTACAGGAGAAAATGTATGGAGAAGTTTCAGCACCTGGCCCCCACCCGATGTAAAAAAAGAATCGTTGTGGCTGAAGGCTCAAGGAGGGCTGGACGTGAACAGAGGCGACAGTACAACCCGCAATCCATGCACGATTGTTTCCTTCCCTGAGCATCCCGTTCCCTACACCGATGGCATTCACAACCGACGCACGCGAGAGTATATGGTAGACGATCAGCGCTTTGCATCCTGCAGGCCAGACGTGATGACCTTTACTGGAGAACCCTTACAAACTGATGTTACCTTAGCCGGAGCTGTTGAGGTTGACTTTGGTGTTATCGTGAACAGCAGCGATGCCGATCTTGTGGTAAAACTGGTGGATGTATTTCCGGATGACTATTCCTACCCCGACAGCATCGATCGCAAAGGAGACGTTTATCCCATGGGTGGTTATCAGATGATGGTGCGCTGGGAGGTGATGCGACTGAAGTACCGCAACAGCCTTGAAGAGCCAGAACCAATGCCCATCAACAAGCCAACCCGGGTTCGATTTACCTTGCCCGATGTTGCTCACACGTTTCAAAGAGGACATAAGATCATGATGCA
>JBEIVB010000098.1:0-8263 GCA_040374085.1 Flavobacteriales bacterium
CGAAGCCTGTAGCCTGCACCTCGATATGCTGCATACCCATTTGTTTGATGCCGCCGACCGCATGCTCAAATCGGGCAAAGACGCGTTGTGCAGCTTTGCCGAAGGCGACGAGTTGCGCATGATGCTCATGGGCCTGAGGCGCTTCACCAAGATGGAACCCCTCAACACCAAAGAAACCCGCCGCCGCATAGCCGAGGCCATGATTGCCGCCAACCAATACTGCTTTTAAGTAATTTGGAACAGGGGTGACACCGGGGTGAAACAATCGCCCAAGCCCCTGTATTTTTACTACTTAGAAACTATGTTACGATATATATGCCTTTGCATATAAAATACTTCTTACTGCACGACAAAAAAAAAGAAGCTGACCCAAAATTTCTTTGGAATTATTCCAAGGGCATTTGATCGAGGGGAGCGGCTTGCTGAGGCTGAGGAGGCGCAGGGTTTTCGGATGGGCTTGATTTTTCCTCATCGGGGTTGTTCACCGCTGCCGATGCATCTTTGGTATTTTGCGCATCTTTCAAAATGGCGTTTACCTCTTTTACCGGGTTTTGAGCACCCTGCTCAATCTCCCTTCTGATGTTTTCGCTGGCTTCGCGGATCTCGCGCAGACCCTTGCCTAGGCCACGGGCCAGGTCGGGAATGCTTTTGGAGCCGAAGAACAGCAGCACCACCATCAAAATCAGCACCACCTCTCCTCCGCCCAAATTTAGGAGTAGGAAAACGGTGTGCAGAAGGGGTAAATTCAGCAACATGGGTTCAAAGGTAAGGGGAATCCATAACTTTATGGGCATGAACATACTCAGTGCAGAGCACCTGCGGGCATGGGATGCTGCCACCCTTCAAAAGCAGGGCATTGCCTCCATAGATTTGATGAACAGGGCTTGTATGCGGATGCTTCCGCATTTGATGGAGTTTGTGCAACCGGGTCAATCGGTGAGGGTGTGCTGTGGGAGGGGCAACAACGGAGGCGATGGGATGGGGTTGGCTTGCCTGTTGAAAGGCCTTGGGCATCACATAGAAGTGCTTCTCTTGCCCGGCGAGGCTCCCCTCTCCGGCGATGCGGCTCAACAGGTGAACAGGCTTGCTGCCCTTGGGGTAGAAGTAAGCCTTTGGCACGAGGCTTGCCCGGCCCCTGCACCCGGTGCGCTTGTACTGGATGCCCTGTTTGGAGCCGGGCTGAACCGCACCCTCGATGGTCAGGCCGCAGCCTTTGTAGATGCCATCAACATCTGGGGAAACCCCGTTGTATCCATCGATTTACCCAGCGGGCTTATGGCCGACCAAACGGTACTTACCCCGGGTCAGCCCGTGGTGCGCGCCCAACGCATCCTTACCCTGCATGCACCCAAAGCCTGCATGCTGCTGGAGGAATGCATGGCAAAGCAGGGTTCGTTTATCATGGTAGACATCGGGTTGGAAGCGCCCGATGGCTTTTCCGATCTGAGGAAATGGCATTTTACAACGTACAGCGAATTACGGCCTTTTCGCAAACCCCTTTTGCCGTTTGCGCACAAGCACCGCCGAGGCCATTGCTGGTTGGTGGGAGGCAGCGAGGGCAAGGCAGGCGCGGTGGTGCTGGCCGGATCGGCGGCACTGGCCTCCGGAGCAGGACTGATTACCCTTGGCGTTGGTCGGGATCAGTTGAACATCGTGCAAAGTGCCTTACCCCAAGCCATGGCTCAGGTAATGGGCTTGCATAACCCCGAAACATTGCCCAAATCTCTATCTGCCCACAGCCTGGTGGTGGGCATGGGCTTGGGGCGCAGCACCGAAGCGGCCGGACTGGTGCGGCAAGTGATTCAGGACTGGCAAGGCCCTCTGGTGCTCGATGCCGACGCCTTGTGGCACCTGGCCCAGCAACCAACGTGGTTGGGCTTTTTGCGGGCCGAAACCATCCTAACCCCCCACGAGGGCGAACTCGATCGTTTGGTAGGCCCAAGCAGCACCCGGGCCGAGCGGCTGGAGAAAGCAAGCGGGCTCTCCCAAAAAAACAACATCATAATTATATTAAAAGGTAACAACAGTGCGGTGTGCTGTCCCGATGGCAGCATTTCTTTCAACAGCAGCGGCAATGCAGCCTTGGCGAAAGCCGGCAGCGGCGATCTGTTGAGCGGCATATTGGGTGCCCATTTGGCCATGGGCTACCCTCCTGCCCTTTCGGCCCTGCTGGGTGTTTTTTTGCACGGGCAGGCGGCCGACTATGCCATACAAAGCCGGCGGCCCGAGGGCGTGGTGGCCGAGCATCTTCTGGAGGCCCTCGGACAAATCGCCATTTGAGCCGAGAAATCTGCCTACCTTTGCGGCCCTCACAATGAAAATATTATACCCTTACCTGCGCCGCTATTGGAGCCTTCTCCTGCTGGCCTTGCTGCTTGCAGCCCTCAACCAAATCTTCTCTCTGCTCGACCCCTACGTGTTTCGGAGGGTAGTAGACGACTATGCCTTTAGTCCCAAACGGTACACCCGCCACGAATTTCTGATGGGCATTGGCGGCCTCATCTTGCTGAGCATGGGAGCGGCCATGGTGAGCCGAATTGCCAAGAACTTCCAAGACTACTTTGTGAGCGTTATTACCCAACGCCTTGGGGCGGAAGTGTACACCGATGGGCTCAAGCACAGCTTGGAGTTGCCCTACCAGGAATTTGAAGATCAGCGGAGCGGCGAAACCCTGGGCAAACTTCAAAAAGTGAGAAGCGACATTGAGAAGCTCATCTCCACCTTCGTAAACGTGCTGTTTACCTCCTTGGTGGGCATTGTATTTGTGGCCGTTTATGCCATACGCATTCATTGGCTCATTGCCCCCGTTTACTTTGCTGCCATTCCCCTTTTGGTTTTTATGAGCAGCATTCTGAGCAAGCGCATCAAAACCGTTCAAAAAAACATAGTGGCCGAAACCACCGCCTTGGCGGGTTCTACTACGGAATCGCTGCGCAACATTGAACTGGTAAAAAGCCTTGGATTAGCAGACCAGGAGATTCGCCGTTTGAACAGTGTTACCGCAAAAATCCTGAGTTTGGAGTTGCGCAAAGTGCGCTACATACGCAGCATCAGCTTTGTACAGGGCACCTTTGTAAACTTTCTGCGTTCGTGCATCCTCTTCTTTTTGTTGTATTTGATTTTTGCCGATCACATCACCTTGGGTCAGCTCTTCAGCCTACAGATCTACAGCTTCTTCATATTTGGGCCCTTGCAGGAGCTGGGCAACATCATCAACGTGTATCGGGAGGCAGAGGTGAGCCTGGGCAACTTCAAAGCCATTTTGGATACGCCTCGGGAGCAGAAGCCCGCCCAACCTGTTGATTTGGGCCGAATGGAATCCTTGGCATTTGAGGGCATCTCTTTCCGTCATCAACACGGACAGCACAACTCCCTCACCGATGTATCCTTCTCCCTAAAAAAAGGCGAAACCATAGCTTTTGTGGGGCCATCGGGCTCGGGCAAAACCACCTTGGTGAAGCTTTTGGTGGGCTTGTATCAGCCAAAAGCCGGGCGGGTGTTGTACAACGGGCATCCGGGCAGCAGCATCGACCTCGACCGTTTGCGTGAGCAGATCGGCTTTGTAACCCAGGACACCCAGCTTTTTTCAGGCACAATTCTCGAAAACCTCTTGTTTGTGCGGCCCCAGGCAAGCGATGAAGAGTGCCTAGAAGTTTTGCATCAAGCCTCCTGCCAGAGCCTATTGGAGCGTGCCGAGCAAGGATTGCACACCGTTATTGGTGAAGGCGGAGTGAAGGTTTCGGGTGGAGAGAAGCAGCGTCTGTCCATAGCGCGTGCCCTCTTGCGCAGGCCCAGTCTGATGGTCTTCGACGAGGCTACCTCTGCCTTAGACTCGCTCACCGAGGAGGAAATCAGCACCACCATACGGTCTATTTCGGCAAAAGGGCAGCACCTTACCATACTCATTGCGCATCGCCTAAGCACCATTATGCATGCCGATCGCATTGTGGTGCTGGAGCGGGGGCAGGTGGTGGAGCAGGGCCGCCATGAGGAGCTCCTGGCAGAAAAAGGACTCTACTACGCCATGTGGCGCCAGCAGATTGGAGAGCGGGAGCGAAGTTCCCCATCCCAAAAATCCACTTGAAGCCACCCAGCATGACAAGAAAATTTGCCCACTACCAACAAACCATTACTTTTGCGGTTCGCTAAAAAATAGTATGTCCAAGCCTACCGAAGATAACAACGACCTGTTGAGCGAAGTACAACACGCTTACTCGCGCACAGAGCGCTACATTGAAGAAAACCGCAAAAGCCTGCTCATCATTTTGGGCGGAATCGTTGCTGTAGTATTGGGTTACTTCGCATGGGAGAAGCTGTATGTCGCTCCTATGGAAGAAAAGGCCCAATCGGAGATGTTTGCCGCCCAGCAATATTTCGAGAACGACTCCATAGACAAAGCCATTAAAGGCGACGGAAACCATCCGGGCTTTCTTACCATAGCCCAGGAGTATGGTGTTACCAAATCGGGCAATTTGGCGCATTACTATTTGGGCATTTGCTACCTGCGCAAGGGCAAATACGAAGACGCGCTTGCCGAGCTCAAGCAATTCGATACAGACAATGCCTTGTTGGCGCCTGTTTCTACCGGTGCCATGGGCGATGCCAACTTGGAGTTGGGTAAAACGGACGATGCGGTATCGCTGTATTTGAAAGCGGCTAAAATGAGTGAAAACAAATTCACCACGCCCATCTACCTTATGAAAGCTGCAGGTGTTTACGAAGACAAGAAAGACTTCGAAACCGCCTTGAAGATCTACGACCAGATCAAGAACGAGTATCCCAACACCAACGAAGGAAGGGAAATCGAAAAATACATTGCCCGCGCGAAAGCTTCACAGGGCGCATAATCCGAGTTTTTTGTACGAACCCATCCCGGAGGTTCTCTCCGGGATTTTTTTTCCCCCATGGCAACCAAGAAAAAAGAACTTCCTGTTTACGAAATGGTAAACCTGGCCAATCCTGCCGGCACCATCATTGCGCTGGTGGTATCGAATTACAACAAAGAAATAACCTACTCCATGCGCGATGCGGCCATAAAAGCCCTCATCCAAAATGGAATACCCGTAGACAACATTCTGGTGGATTACGTTCCCGGGGCGTTTGAGTTGACCCTTGGTGCGCATCATTTCATTTCCCGCAAAGAGGTGGATGCTGTTTTGGCTTTGGGTTGCGTAATTCGGGGCGAAACCGCCCATTTCGATTACGTATGCCAATCGGTTACCCAAGGCATCACCGAACTGAACCTTCGCCATTTGAAACCGGTTATTTTTGGCGTGCTCACCACAGAAGACCAAAAGCAGGCTCAGGAAAGGGCCGGCGGAAAGCTCGGCAACAAAGGAGAAGAAGCCGCTATGGCCGCTCTTTATATGGTGGCGATGAAGGAGAATATGTGAGGGTGAACAAACTCATCCAAATAAAAAAGCAACCCTAATGGGTTGCTTTTTTGCTTTGTGACCGAGGCTTTCTTTACCACCCCGCCCATAGCTTGCATGTTTTCATTCATTTGCTCCTATATTTTCTGCCGACAGAAACCAGGTGTTTACCAGCATCTGAGGGCTGTTTGGAAACAACCGGAATGGTTTAGCGGAGGATTAATCTCGCACGCAACGGATGGAGAAGCCCCCTTGTTTGTAGCCGTAAGTTCTCCTCGTCGCATCCAAATTAACGTTTAATCCTCTGCACCAAGCGTACAATTCGAGTACGGGAGTGGTACTCCAAAAACCACCTGAAACGCCCATATTGATAAAATTACCCACATCATTAAACCGGTAACCGGAGGGTAAAGCAGAAAAGCCGCTTGAGTTTAGCGCGCCTAGGTTGGGAGATGCCCAGTATTGGGTGCCCGTAGTTTTCAAACGTGCACCTGCGGTCATGCTCTGGTCACCATTAGCAAACGGTAAGAACGTGGAATCCAAAAATCCAATCAGAGCATTCCATTCGCTGTCCGATGGAACATGCCATCCTACCGGACACACATTTCGTGCATCAACGGCAGAGAACCAGTTGTACATTTTGCCAAAAGGGCAATGGTAGGTTGCGCTGTCGTTGTTGTACCAACATGTTCCGGCGGAGGTTAAACTGCCCCAAGTTGAGTTGTTGGTTACGATGGGTATCAACTCGCCGTTTCGAAAATGACTTGCCCTTAGGTTTTCGGCCATCCATTCCTGGCCCCCTATAACCACAGTTTTATAGGTGTTGCCATCTTGATCGGTTAAGGAACCGTAGGCAGCATTTGGATTAAGAACCGCCTCATTAGAGCAGCTTGATGAACCACCACCCGGATTGCCATTGACACCAACCGGAATGCTGAGGGTACACATTTGGTTGCCCATAGAAAGGGCAAAAACGGCCATTCCGCTCGAGGTGGGTGTTCCGGTTACTTGGATTTGCAAAACACCGGAACCGGAGGCCAAGGTACCGGGTGCAAGCACAGCCGTAACACCTCCAACGCCGGAAGAAGCCATGGATACGCCGCTGTAGGCTGTGCCGTTGCCATTGGTATAGGGCACAGAGAAACTCACACCGCCGGCAGCAACGCCTTGCACCAAACTGCCGCTTAAGGTTACGCCTGAACAGGCCAACTCAATGGTTGCGGTTGGACATTGGCCACCTGTGGTCCACGTTGGAACGCCGTTGCACATGGTGAGTACCTGGCCCGGGCCGCCACCGGAGGGGACACCATTTCCAGAAAACAGCGCATAGGGTACACTCAACAATTGGGTAACGCCAACCACGCTGTAGTCCACACCTCCATTAGGATCGACTTCGGTTTTTAAAAAGTAAGGTCCAGCAGCCCAATTCACGGCAGATAACATTCCCAATATGGGTACACCGCCACCCAGTTCAACCGAAAACAGCCCCTGACTGTTGGTTGTTGGGTTGTGTGTTTCCGAAAATACCGATGGCCCATTTGCAGAACCTTGCAGAATGGAAGCTCTAAGCGAAACGGATTGGTTTACAATGAGTTGCCCTGTTGCGTTGTGCACTACGGCTTGATAACTCATTTTGTTTGGTGCCTGAGCCCAAACGAATGCAGCTGCCAGTAAAGCAGATGTTAATAACATTATATTTTTCATATGAGTGTGAATACGTGAGGTTAATAAACAAGAATGGTAATAGAAAAAAATGTACTTATAATTCTACACACCATTATTACATGATGTATGTTAGACGTTAAATAGTTTATAGATAAATGCCACGGCTTGCATTAGAAAGCGGGTGTAGCCAACACCAATGTATGGCCGAGCGGGTTGAAAATGGGGTAATTCCAATTTTCCTTTACCTCAAATCATACCAATCCTTTTTGCGGCTGAGCTTCAGGTCCTGCAGCACCGATGCGCGTACGTTTACATCGAGGGTATAGGCCTTTCGGGTTCCGTAGGGAATGATGTTGATGCGCATATCCCAACAATGTAGGTCGCGGTAGATGTTGATGTTGGGTATGATGAGGTCTTTTCGGGTAAAATCCCATCCGCTGCTGGCTGTCAGCTTCCATTTCGGGGTGAGGCTAAGCTCGCCGTTTACGGTAACGGTTTGGGTAGTGGTGCTCACAAACCCGGGTTTGGATTGAATGAAGTTGTAGTTGATGTTGAGGCTCCAGGGGAGGTTGAAATCGATGTAGGCATCGCGGTTGGCGTTGATTTGAGCCGCCTCCGCCGATTGAGCAGAAGTGCCGGGGGCGGGAGCCGTTGCTTTGGAGCGCAAGGTAATGCCCACCGCCAGCACCGCACTGGTTAAGCGACTGTGGCGACCGTTGCGCTCCCACTCGGTAATGGCCAACTGCCTACCATTATTCGGATCGAGGGCATAGAACGATCGGCTGCTGGAATACTGAACGTTGAAGATGCCAAACAAGGTTGTGCGCGCACTGAAAGAAAGCGGACTCCACCTGAGCGAATCGGCCAATACGTTGTAGTTGCCGCTCCAGCCAATGTTGTCGAAGATGTTGGCTTTCGTAAAGGTGTCTAAGGTGTCTTTCTTTGATTTGTATTTTACAGCAATAAGGTTGTTTAATCCATAGTTTATGAAGGCCGTTCGGGTACTCACCAGGGCACCCCCCGCACTTTTCTCGAAGGGCGAGTAGGTTACCGTTTTGCCTTGCCATACGTAGGAAGGCAGGTCAGACAGCTTGGGGGTGAACACCGCGCTAACCGTTGGGGTAATCTGGTGGCGTATGGCTTTTACCTTGCCGGAACGAAACTGATACATGCCGAAGACCTGAGTGGTGATTCCCCCAGAGAGGCTCAGGCTGCGGGCCGAGCGC
>JBEIVB010000074.1:0-12973 GCA_040374085.1 Flavobacteriales bacterium
CGCCCTGCTTTCTGTTTTTCAGGAACACCCCGAAAAGGCCTTCACCTATCCCACGCTCTGCAAAACGCTGGGGTTGCCCAAAAAGCAATCCGAACTTTGGGAAGATCATCTCATGCAAACCCTGGAGCGCATGGCCAAGCAGGGAAAACTGCAGCAACCCAAGCACGGGGTTTTCTTGCTGGCCAAAACCAACAAAATCCAAGCTCCTGCTCTGGCTGATGCAGAAGGCGTTGTAGACCTCATGCCCAGTGGAGCTGCCTTTGTAGCCATCGAAGGATTTCCAAAAGATGTATACATATCTCCCAAAAACACCTTGCAAGCGCAACAAGGCGACCGCGTTTCTGTGCGCTTGAATCCGGTACGGGGCAAGGGGCGTCCGGAAGGTGAAATCACCGCCATACTAGCCCGAGACAAATCGCAGTTTGTGGGTCTTATTGATTTCAAAAATGGGCAATGGACACTTCAAACCGATACCCGCAGCACGCCCCTACTGCAACTCGTAGACGTTCAGGCAACGCATCAAAAACCGGGTTACAAAGCCGTTGCCACCATCACCGATTGGGGCAATGCCCGGCAGATACCCAAAGCCAAGATTCTTTCGCTTTTGGGCAAGGCCGGAGAACACCAAACCGAGATGCACGCCATACTCGCGGAGTTTGGCTTGCCGTATGAGTTCCCCAAAGAAGTGGAACGCGATGCAGGGCGCATCGATGGAACCATTACCGCTTCAGAGATCCGCAAGCGCCGCGATTTTCGCAGCACAGACACCTTCACCATCGATCCGGCAGATGCAAAGGATTTTGACGATGCGCTCAGCTTTAAAACACTGGGCAAAGGCCTGGTGGAGGTTGGCATTCACATTGCCGATGTGGCACACTACCTTCAGCCCGGAAGCCTGCTGGACGAAGAAGCCATACAAAGAGCAACCTCGGTTTACCTCGTAGACAGGGTGGTTCCCATGTTGCCTGAAATTCTTTCTAACGGTTTATGCTCTCTAAACCCGAAAGAAGACAAACTCTGTTTTTCGGCGGTGTTTACCCTAAACGAAGAGGCCCAAGTAGTGGATCAATGGTTTGGCCGCACCATCATTCACTCCAACCACAGATTCTCCTATGAAGAAGCTCAACTCGTGCTCGAAACCGGTGAAGGCCCCTATTCCCATTGCCTGAAAACCCTCGATGATCTGGCAAAAAAAATGAGGGCCGAGAGGCTTAAGGCCGGAGCCATTGCGTTTGATAAGAAGGAGGTAAAGTTCAAATTGAATCCAGACGGTTCTCCATCCGGCGTGTATTTCAAAGAGATGAAAGACTCGAACCACCTCATCGAAGACTTTATGCTCCTGGCCAATCGGAAGGTGGCCGAGTTCATAGGCAAACGCAACCCGGCAAACCGAAACGCCGCAAGCCTTACCCCCCCTTTTGTGTATCGAGTACACGATAAGCCTAATGAAGAGAAACTAAGGGCCTTTTCCTCATTTGTTAAGAAACTGGGCTACCAACTAAAAACAGAAGGCCATAGAGAAATTGCCCGTTCCATGAATCGACTCCTGCACGATGTTCACGGCAAAAAAGAGGCCAACGTGGTAGAGCAATTGGCAATACGATCTATGGCCAAAGCCACCTATACCACACAGAACATCGGGCACTACGGATTATCATTCGATTATTATAGCCACTTTACCAGCCCCATTCGCCGATACCCCGATGTAATGGCGCATCGTTTGCTGGCGCTCTACCTCAGCCACGGTGCTAGCCCGGAAAAACCGGATTGGACCTCGGCATTAACCAAACGCATCTTGCCCGACGTAAAAATCCTCGAAGCCCAATGCAGACATTCCTCCGACATGGAGAAAAAAGCTGCGGAGGCAGAGCGGGCTTCCATCAAGTACAAGCAAATCGAGTTTATGCAAACCCGCGTTGGGCAGACGTTTAAAGCCGTTGTTTCGGGTGTTTCTGAATTCGGAATCTTTGCCGAAATAGAAGAAAACCAATGCGAAGGACTGGTGCGCCTGCGCGATATTACAGAAGACTTCTTTCAATTCGACCCCGACCACTATTGCGTGATGGGAAGAAAAAGCAAAAGAGTAATTCGACTTGGGGATGAAATCTGGATTCGGGTTAAAAAAGCAGACCTCCGAAAAAAGCAGCTCGACTTTTCTTTGGTTTGGAATCCCCAGTAAATGTTCACAACCGTTTCCAAAAACAAATTTCGAGTCATTTTAACGCAGGTTTATTTTGTTTTTTAGGCGGAATTTATAGCACTTGTTGAATGATTCAAAAAAACAATTGTCATTTTTCCTTTCCGATGCATCACATGAACCCTCTTGTCCTTCTGCGCACCCTAAGGGCTAACAAACACGGGAACGGTCAAACTTTCCTACATTCGTCCACTGGACCAGCATGTTGAACATGGCCATAGAAGCAGACATTGAACAAAAAATACGGCTCCTTCAGGAGAAATACGCGGCCATGGGCCAGGACCTTTCCGCCTATCTTGATGGATTGCTGCATGCAGAGTACATTACCTACTGGGACTACATCCATCTCGACACGTTGCTGACCCTTCAGCATCCCAAAACAGCTTTTCCTGACGAAAAAATCTTCATTGTTTATCATCAAATAACGGAGTTGTACTTCAGCCTGGCCTTGCACGAACTGGAACAAATGTGCACCGATAGTGCTTCAGACCCGAGCTTTCTTTTGGCGCGCACCACCCGAGTTAACCGTTACTTCGAAGCCTTAACCCATTCTTTTGCCATTATGGTAGATGGAATGGAAAAGGAGCAGTTCCTTCAGTTTCGTATGAGCCTCTTGCCGGCCTCCGGCTTTCAAAGCGCACAATACCGCCAAATAGAAATTAACGCGGCCCCTTTCCACCAGCTTGTATCGGCCTCTGTGCGCGATGCCTTGATGCACGCCAGCATCGAGGAGCAATTTGAGCACTTGTACTGGAAAAACGGCGCCACCGAATTGGGCAGCGGAAAGAAAACCCTCACCCTAATTCAGTTCGAGAAAAAGTATTCAGAAAATCTTGTTCGATTGGCCTCAAAACTGAAAGGCAAAACCCTTTGGGATGTGTTCACCAGAATTCCCCGCAACCATGAACTTTGGAACGATCTGAAACAAGCTTTGCGTTGGCTCGATGTGAACGTGAACATCAATTGGCCCTTGGTTCATTACAAATCGGCTGTGCGCTACCTTCACCGCAACCCAGAACACATTGCAGCCACCGGTGGCACCAACTGGCAACAGTACCTGCCGCCTCGTTTTCAAAAGCGGGTGTTCTACCCCGAACTTTGGACACAAGAAGAGTTGGACAACTGGGGCAAAAGCTGGGTTGAACAAAACGTGCTGAATCGTTAACGGCCAAGTTCAAACAACCGGGCTCCTTCATACACCTCAACCCCCGGCTTGCCCATCTCTGTTGCATTCAACAAGGCCTTTGCCAAGACGGCTGCCGGAATGGGGCGGTACTTTTGCATAGGACCCACCATTAGAGGGCCCCACAAGGGCGCTAAAACCTGAGCTAGGCGTTCGCCCCGTCTTTTTTGCACCCTCGAACCCAACAAAAGGGATGGCCTTAGTATGGAAAGAGAAGAAAAACAGAGGGTTTTTAACCCCTCTTCCAATTCTCCCTTTGCCTTTAGGTAATAATGGCGGCTGGATGCAGATGCCCCAACGGCAGACACCACTGCAACCCTGTTTACACCCACCTGCTTGGCATAGGCTGCCATAGCCAACGGCATTTCCAAGTCGATTCGGCGAAAAGCCTTCACAGAACCGGCTTGGGCCAAGGTGGTGCCAAAGGCAATGATCAAACCCAAGGGAATGGGAGGCGCTGGAATGGGGTCAGCCCAAGGCAAAAAAGACTCTTGAACCCAGCCTTCACTCCAATCTTCAGGTGCTGCCTTTACCGACCATACGCAAACCGGTCGTTGGCATTGACGTTTTACCCATCCACCGGTCAGTCCTCCTGCCCCCATGAGCCAAAGCCCTAACCCTTCTTTCATTTCCTTGTTTTGTTTCATGTTTTTAGTTTCTTGTTAAACATCAAGAGGTCCAACTAATGGGTTTTCAAAAATTATTAACGAATTTTTAACATGTTTTTCGGTCCTTCTGATGGTTTGTTTAATCTTTGCTGTACTTTTGTTCAACAAAATCTTGTTTAAGGTTTTGCGGCAAACATTAAACAAAAAAAACAAGCCTCGTATGTCAACACTGGAATTCAACCAAAAAGTAATGGGTTTCCGATCTGCCCTGAAGTACTTTGCCATTAGTTTGACACAGGATAGGGATGATGCACAAGACTTGTTGCAAGACACTCTGTACAAAGCCATATTGTATAAAGAGCGATTCACCGAATCCACCAACCTAAAAGCTTGGTTGTACACCATCATGAAAAACACCTTCATCAACAACTACCGTCGCAGTGTAAAAACCCGCCAGATTGTTGATCAAACCAAAGATCTTTATTTCCTCAACATTCCTCAGCAAAACAGCGAAATAAGCCCACTTTCTCAGATTGCTCATAAAGACATCAAGAAAGCGCTTGAGTCCCTTGATGAGTCCATTCGTATCCCATTTCTCATGTATTTTGAGGGATATAAGTATAAAGAAATAGCCGACCGTTTTGGTTTGCCCATTGGAACCGTAAAAAGCCGCATCTTTTTGGCGCGCAAGCGTTTGATGGTTTCCTTGAAAGACTTTCGCTAACATCTTTTTGGCCGCCGAAGTAACTACCTTGGCAGCCAGAAATACATCATGAAAAAAAACAAACGATTGGTCGTCGTTGGAGCCGGCTTTTCCGGTCTTTCCAGCGCCTGCTTTCTAGCGCAGAAAGGGCATGAGGTTACCCTGCTGGAACAACACGACCAAGTAGGTGGCCGAGCTCGTACCTTTTCTGCCAATGGATTTCTGTTCGATATGGGTCCAAGTTGGTACTGGATGCCCGATGTCTTTGAACACTTCTTTGCTTCATTTGGAAAAAAGCCTTCGGATTATTACCACCTTTTGCGCCTTGACCCCTCCTACCGGGTGGTTTTCAGCGAAGGCGATGTTCTTGATTTGGCTGCCGATTTCGAGACCCTAAAGCTCCAGTTTGAAGAAATTGAACCCGGTGCCGGCAACGCATTGCAGCGGTTTATGGACGATGCTGCATACAAATACGAAGTAGGAATAAACAACCTTGTATTCAAGCCCGGGCTCTCTATTCGAGAGTTCGCAGACTTTGGCTTGCTGCACGACATCATGCGGATGAACATCTTCAAAAGCTTTTCGCGTCACGCCAGAAGCTACTTCAAGCATCCCAAATTGCTGCAATTACTGGAGTTTCCGGTCTTGTTCCTGGGTGCAACCGCAGAGAAAACACCCGCCTTGTACAGCCTCATGAACTATGCCGACATGCGCCTTGGAACTTGGTATCCATTGGGGGGAATGCACCGCATTGCAACTGCCATGGCCGATTTGGCCACCGAATTGGGGGTAAGCATACAAACCGAAACCACCGTAAACGGGTTTTCATTCGATGCCATGGGGCTCATTGATGCCGTTGAAACGAACAAAGGCAATGTGCCTTGCGAGGGCGTAATAGCATCCGCAGATTATGCACACGTAGATTTGAAACTACTGGGCAAAAAAGCCAACTACAGCGAGGATTATTGGAACCGACGCACCATGGCCCCATCTGCCCTGCTTTTCTACCTTGGGGTGGACCGAAAACTGGATGGATTGCTGCACCACAATCTCTTTTTCGACCGCGATTTTGTGAAGCATGCCCACGAAATCTACAGCGCACCCCAATGGCCTTCAGATCCTCTGTTTTATGCTTGTGTGCCTTCCATAACTGACCCCTCCGTTGCTCCCGAAGGAAAAGAGAATCTATTTCTTTTGATGCCTATTGCACCCGGTTTGGACGAAGATCCCGGTACAAGAGAGAAGTATTACCACCTGATGATGGATCGATTGGAAGCGGCGTGCGGACACGATGTTCGATCTCATGTGATCTTCTCTCGGAGCTATGCCAGGCCACAATTCGAGGCCGATTATAATGCTTTTAAAGGAAACGCCTACGGATTAGCGAACACGCTCATGCAAACGGCCATACTCAAACCCTCTGCTAAAAGTAAACACGTTCCCAACCTGTTTTTTGCCGGACAACTCACCGTGCCCGGTCCCGGCGTTCCACCCGCTCTAATCAGCGGCGAAATAGCCGCCGGGCTCCTTCACGAATCCTTTTCCTAAATACATTACATGAACATTGCCCCCACCCGATTAGCCTACCTGTTCATTTTTTGGGCTTTAGCCCTTCAGGTTCAAGCACAGCGCACCGGAACCATCTATGGAACCATACGGGATAAAGAAACGCAGGAAACCTTAATTGGCGCAGCCGTAGCTTTAGATGGAACCAACCAAGGAGCACTCACGGATGTGGAAGGAAGATTTAAACTAAGTGGACTTGAACCCAAATCGTACAACCTAAAAATATCGTATATAGGCTATAAGCCTCAAACTTTATTCAATCTGAATGTAACCGTTGGTAATGCCTTAACCCTTTCCATTGAACTGGAGCCAACCAATACAGAGCTCAAAGAAGTGGTGGTGGTGGGCAATACGTTTGGAAAAAAAATTGAGACCCCCCTATCGGTTCAAAGCCTAACTGCAGAAGAAATTAGAAGCAATCCGGGCGGAAACTTCGATATTTCCAAAGTGGTGCAAGCCCTTCCTGGAGTAAGCGGAACCACAGGCAGCGCCAGTTTCCGAAACGACATCATCATTAGGGGAGGCGCTCCGAATGAGAATGTGTACTACCTAGATGGCATTGAGGTTCCGCAAATCAATCACTTTGCCACACAAGGCAGTGCCGGCGGTCCGGCGGGAATTCTTAACGTTTCCTTTATAGAAGACGTAAGCCTCAGCTCGAGCAGCTTTGCAGCCAAATACGACAACGCCTTATCATCGGTGCTGGCATTCAAACAACGTGAAGGAAATCCCGAAAAGGTTCAAGGCAATGTGCGCCTCTCCAGCACCGAGCTCGCCACAACCCTAGAGGGCCCTCTCAGCAAAAAAACCACCTTTCTGGCTTCTGCGCGTCGTTCCTATCTGCAGTATTTGTTTCAAGCCATTGACCTGCCCATTCGACCCAACTACTGGGACTTTCAGTACAAAATCACCCACAAAATCAACGACAAAACCACCCTCACCGCTTTGGGAATTGGTGCCATAGACGAGTTTCGTTTTGCTGTTCCAAAAAACAGCACCCCAGACAAAGAGTACGCTTTGCGTGCCTTCCCAACGATCAACCAGTGGACCTACACCGTAGGCTTTGGCCTAAAACGCCTCATCAACAAAGGGTATTGGAACCTTACCCTTTCGCGCAACATGTTCGACAACAAACTCGATCAGTTCGAGGATGGAAAAGAAAACGACGAGGCTCGACGCACCTTGAAGACTCGTTCCCGAGAAATTGAAAACAAAATGCGGTTCGAAGTGAATCAAACACTTGGAAAATGGCGGATTAACTACGGTGTTATGGCTCAGTATGCTAAATACAACAACAGCACAGATGCGCGGTTGCGAAGAGCGGTAATAGACCCCATTTCCGGCGCAGAAGTAGTTCCTGCTGTAAACCTGAACTATGCCTCTTCCATCGAATTCTGGAGAGCAGGTATTTGGGGTTCCATAAATCACCGATTCATACAAGACCGATTATCGGTAACGCTTGGGATGCGTACCGATGGAAACAGCTTCATAGACAAGGGTTGGAATCCGGGCGAAGCACTCTCTCCAAGGCTATCTGCGTCCTACGCATTAACCGAATACCTCAACCTTAATGCCTCGGTGGGCCGCTATGCCAAGATTCCCATTTACACCACATTGGGCTTACGCGATGGCGCCGGCAACCTCGTGAACCGAAACAACCGTTACATCACCTGCACCCATTATGTTGCCGGTATAGAATGGCAACCCACCAACAAGCTTCGCATCACGGCAGAGGGTTTTTATAAACAATATGAACGTTATCCGGTTTCGGTTGCCAAAGGCATTTCTTTGGCCAACGAAGGGGGTAACTTCGGAACCATTGGCAACGAAGCCGTGGTTTCCAATGGAAGCGGAAGATCCTACGGGGCCGAACTCTTTGTGCAGCAAAAGTTCAATGGAAAAGTATTTGCAACGGCATCCTACACCTTGTTCTGGAGCTCCTTCAGCGGTGCCAATGGAAAACTGGTTCCATCTGCCTGGGATACCCGCCACCTCATATCCGCGATCGTAGGCAGGAAATTCAGAAAAGGGTGGGAAGTTGGACTCAAATTCCGCTACAGCGGCGGTTCGCCCTACACACCATACGACATCCCGGCAAGCCTAAGCCAATACGGACTCACCGGCCAGGGCGTGCTCGACTTCAACCAGCTCAACACCTTGCGCTTACGCTCCTTTAAGCAGTTGGATGTTCGCATCGATAAAAAATTCAACACCAAGCGCACCACCATCGACGTATATTTGGACGTTACCAACGCCTTGCTGTTTACCAATCAAGAGATTCCGAACTTCATCTACAAAAGAAACGCAACCAACACCGGCTTCGAAACCACCGATGGTCAGGCACTTCGTCCAGATGGATCCAATGCCATTCCTTTCCTGCTGCCCAGCGACAACCTGTCGGTTACGCCCGCACTTGGTTTTATCATAGAGTTTTAATGCTTCCTCCCTGTACCACTCCCCTTTACGACCAGGTATGCTTGCAGGCCAGCAGGCTTACTACAAATCGATATAGCACTTCGTTTTCCTTAGGCATTCGCTCCCTTGATAAGCCCTTCCGCGATTCCATCTATGCCCTCTACGGGTTCGTTCGCTTTGCCGATGAAATCGTAGACTCGTTTCACGGGCACAACCAACTCGACCTACTCAACCGTTTTGAAGCCGATACATGGGCTGCAATCTCCGAAGGCATTAGCCTAAACCCCATTCTGCACAGCTTTCAACGGGTAATCAACCACTTCAATATCGATCATCAGTTGGTTCGGCAGTTCTTGCACAGCATGCGACTCGACCTTTCTCCACAGGAGTATGACCAAGCCTTGTATGAAGAATACATTTTGGGTTCCGCTGAAGTGGTGGGCTTAATGTGCCTCAAGGTATTTTGCAAAGGAGACCAGGCAGAATACGAAAAGCTAACCCCGCCGGCCATGCGTCTGGGATCGGCTTTTCAAAAAATCAACTTCCTGCGCGACCTTCAGGCAGACCGCAAGAATTTGGGCAGAACCTACTTCCCGCAATTGGCGGACAAAGAGTTCAACGAAACCACCAAAAAGACCATAGAGGCCGACATTCAGCTCGACTTCGACGCCGGCTACCAGGGCATTTTGGCTTTACCCAAGGGTTGCCGATTGGGTGTGTATGTAGCCTATGTTTACTACTTGGAGTTGTTCCGAAAAATTCGCAAGATTCAAGCACAAGAAATTGAAAATCAGAGAGTTAGGATTTCTGATGCAAAAAAAATGCGGTTGTTGATTTCCTGTATTTTAAAACATAAATTTAATTTTATATAACAATGCTTATAGGGTTACTGTGGGCTTGGTTTTGGTTTGTTCCTGATGCTTCGGCCAACCCGTCCTATACCTTGCCCCAGTACCGTGCCTGGTTTCAACAGGCAGCAAACCAAGAAAAGAAAGTGGAACACGTCTGGGGCTATTTCGAACAATCCGGCCCTGAAAAAAATCCCATTGTTTTGGCTTATTGGGGAGGCTTGCACACCCTCAAGGGCCGCGATGCATGGAACCCGGTTAACAAGCTTTATTGGTTAAAATCGGGTATTGCCCTCATAAATCAAGCAGTTTCTCGTCTTCCGCACAACGCTGAAATCCGACATGTTCGGTTTTCTGTGGAATCAAAAGTTCCCAAAGCCCTTGGTTATCGCGAACACATTACTTCCGACAAGCAGATCCTTCTCAACCGCATTGCTCAACCTCCTTCGGCAGACGAACCGCTCTCCTTGTTGTTGGCCTATTCCCAAACCCTGCTCCAAAGCGGTCTTTGCTCGGACGCAGAGGCAGCCACCGTAAACCACTTCATAGCCGTTCACTCCCCGAGAAACGGCTCATCAAAGCCGTAAACACCTCATTGACCTTTTTTGGAGGTTTTGCTGTTACGCGTTGTAGGCCTTCAAACTTGGTTGCACATGCACGCTTCCCAGCTTCAGACCAGAATGGACAAAGAAAAGTTTCAGTCCGGCGAACATGCGGCCGATTAACAAAGACGCGTTTCTCGTCGTTTGCTTCAGGAAAAACCAACTGCAAAATCGTCTCTTTTTCGCTTTATCGGGCCTTCTTTAGCACATAGATTTGGCTGCTGTAGCAGGGTTCCTTGGCGAGTGCTGCTTTGAAGTTCGAAACCATTCCCCTCACCCACCCTTTCCAGGAGGGGCCACCCTTGTACCGTTCGCTTAGCAAACTCACATAAAAGGCATCAAACTTCATGGGAAGTATATCGGAGACCACAAAACCATGCGAGAGGGCCATTTTTGTCACGTCTGAAGGACGAAAATGATAGAGGTGTCGAGGAACATCATATGCGGCCCAAAACGCGCCATAATGAGCCGAATCGTGGCTATTGGAATTGGGCAGGGCCAAAATCAACGTACCGGAATCGGCAAGCAGCTTCGAAAAAACAGAAAAATGCTCCGACAAGCTGTGCACATGTTCCAGCACATGCCAAAGAGTAATCACCTCAAAAACAAGGTTCTGCGATACAATTTCCTCCCCTTTCCCGAAAATAGGAGCGCTCGATTTTTCGCTGGCTCTTGCCCTTGCTTTTTCATCGGGTTCCATACCCACAGCATCCCAGCCACTCTTTTTACACAATCCAACAAAATCTCCCGTGCCACAACCCCAGTCCAAAACGGTTTTTGTTCGTTTCCCGGTCAATCGCCCGATGAGCCTGAGCTTTTGGGCAAGCGTGATGGATTTAACCGCATGATACACCTTGTGTACCAAGCCTTCTTTGGTATCGGAGTGGGAAACATACTCCTCCGATTCGTAGTAGCGGCCTATGTTCGCCGGATTGGGACGAGGATTGGTGTATCGGAACCCGCAGGCGTTGCAGGAAACAATGGAAAAGGTTTCATGGGTTACCGTAAAATCGGTGCACGTAACCCATTCAGAGGCGCCTTTTTGTTGGCAAATAGGGCAAAATTCGTGGGTTTCCGAGGTTGATTGTGAGGGTGAATTCATGCCGGCAAAAAACCGAGTTTTTTCCTTGTCCGCAACACTTGCTGGAAAAAGCCGGTACTTTGATCCGCAATTCTCTTTTTCTTAACAATTTTCTTACCAAATGAATCCACAATACGATGTCATCGTGGTAGGCGCCGGACATGCCGGTTGCGAAGCGGCGGCTGCAGCTGCCAATATGGGCAGCTCGGTTTTGCTCATCACCATGAACATGAACACCATTGCCCAGATGAGCTGCAACCCGGCTATGGGGGGCATTGCGAAAGGTCAGATTGTGCGCGAAATCGATGCTCTGGGCGGATATTCCGGATTGGTTTCAGACCGTTCTGCCATACAGTTTCGCATGCTCAACCGCAGCAAGGGACCGGCCATGTGGAGTCCTCGTTGCCAAAGCGACCGCATGCGCTTTTCCGAGGAGTGGAGGCTCATGCTGGAAGCCTCGCCAAACGTTGATTTCCTGCAGGAAATGGTGAAGGAATTGGTGGTTGAAAACAACGCCGTTGTCGGGGTTGTAACCGGCATGGGAACCAAGATTTACAGCAGAACCGTGGTGCTCACCAACGGAACATTTTTGAACGGCATCATTCACATCGGAGAAAAGCAGCTTTCGGGTGGACGAACCGCTGAAAAAGCTGCCACCGGAATCACAGAACAACTTATTTCTCTAGGGTTTCAGGCCGGTAGAATGAAAACCGGTACGCCTCCAAGGGTTGATGGAAGAAGCTTGGATTACAGCAAGATGGAGGAGCAAAAGGGAGATGAAGATCCGGGAAAATTCAGTTTTCTACCCTCTGAAAGGCTTTCGGAGCAACGATCCTGTTGGGTAACCTACACCAACAGCAGGGTGCACGAAGTGTTGCAAACGGGCTTTGAGAAAAGCCCCATGTTCCAAGGCAGGATACAGGGCTTGGGACCGCGCTATTGCCCTAGCATTGAGGATAAAATTACCCGGTTTGCCGAGCGCGACCGCCACCAGATATTCGTGGAGCCTGAGGGTTGGAAAACCGTGGAAGTTTATGTTAACGGCTTCAGCACGTCTCTTCCGGAAGATGTGCAACAGGAGGCCATTCGCTTGATACCCGGATTCGAAAAGGCCAAGCTTTTTCGGCCGGGTTATGCCATTGAGTATGATTTCTTCCCTCCTACACAACTCAACCTCAGCCTAGAAACCAAAGGAATAGAGGGTTTGTTTTTTGCCGGCCAAATAAACGGCACCACCGGATACGAAGAAGCAGCCTGCCAGGGCTTAATGGCGGGCATAAATGCCCACCAGAAGTGCACTGGAAAAGCCCCTCTTGTGCTCAAGCGAAACGAGGCCTACATCGGAGTTCTCATCGATGATTTGACTACCAAAGGGACCGATGAGCCCTACCGCATGTTTACTTCTAGGGCAGAATATCGCATTCTCCTGAGGCAAGACAATGCCGATGCGCGCCTCACTCCTATTGGCCACGCACTTGGTCTGGCCAAGGAAGAACGCATGGCCATTCTGGAAAAGAAAAACAAAGACATTGAAGACATCCAACGCTATCTGAAGTCCACAAGCGTGGAGCCTGATGAGGCAAATGCTTGGCTTGAGAGCATAGACAGCTCGCCTCTACCCCACAAGACAAAAGCACAAACCCTGCTTGCCCGGCCCAACCTCCGCGTGGTGTATCTGGGTAATTTCCCCTGCCTGTCGGCATTAAACTCATGGGACGAAGAGGCATTGGTTGTAGCTGAGATTAAAATCAATTACGCCGGGTACCTGGA
>JBEIVB010000163.1:0-4094 GCA_040374085.1 Flavobacteriales bacterium
ACGTAAACTGGTTGCCGCCCACGAAGGGCCCTCCATTGAAGGAATAAAGCTTACCCGGAGCCCCTCCAGAAGCCAAGGCAATAAGAGTGCCTGCATTGCCCGCACACTGAACGGTGGTGTCGCGCACGGTTAGGGCTAATCCCCCATAAACCGGAACGTTAACCCGAACGTGAATGGTGTCTTGGGTTCCACAGGCGCTGGTCACCGTAAGCACGTAGTTGGTGGTAATGTTGGGGTTCACGGTAATACTAGAGGTGCTCTGACCACCGGGCACCCAGTTGAAGGTGTAGGTACCGTTGCCTCCCGCAACCACCGGAGTAAGCGTAGTGATGTTGCCGGGGCAAAGTACCGTTCGGTTGGGTAGTGAAGTAATATTAACCGGCGGAATAACCGGAACCACAACCGCTATTGTATCGGATACGGTTACTGTACCACCGCACAATTGGTCGCTCACCACCACGATGAAAGAGGTGTTGGTGGTAGGAGAAACCACGATGGCTCCGGAATTTTGGTTGCCACCCGGACCAGGCCAATTGAATTGGTAAGTACCCGTTCCTCCCGTAGTATTCGCGGTTAGGGTTATGGCGTCTCCCGGACATGTTTGATTGGTGGAGGTGATGTTTACGGTTGGTGGTGCCGATCCGTCAACAATAAACACTTCCTGACTTGAACTGAACTGCAAGCAGGGTTGATCGAAGGTTACCGTGATCACAATGTTCTCTTGCGGTTCGGTTAGCGCATCGGAAAGGGCTTGAATGGTTAAGCTCGTGGAGGTATTGCCCGCGGGAATGGTTACTGTAGAAGGAATTTGAGTGTAATCAACCCCGTTGATTGCCGTACCGGATATGGTTACCGGGAAGGTGTAGGGCTGATTAAACGTATTCCCAATACTGAAATCTAAGGTAAAGGACCCACAGCTTTCTATAATGTTTGCGTTATTTACATTAACCAACACGGCCTCAAGCTGAACAACGGCAACCGAAGCAGTGGCCGTAGAGGTAGAGCCTGTGCAACCGTCGGTTATGGTTACGGTATAGGTGGTGTTTTGGGTGGGTGTAACCTGAATGGAAGCCGTTGTGTCTGGCAACCCTTGCCACGCGTATTGCAAAGGCGCGTAACCGCCGGTGTGGGTAGCGGTGAGGGTTATGGTCTCTCCCGGACAAATGCTGCCTCCCGATAACGCTGCAACAATGGGTGTTGGTGGAACAATATACAAGGTTTGGGTTATGGTATTGAAAACACCGGTGCATCCAGTTTGGGTGATGGAAACGATGATGCTCTCGATGCCTTCCGCTAGGTTGTCCTGTATGGGAGAAACCGGAAGCGTAATCACATTTTGTCCGGGTAGGAAGGTAATGGAAGTTGGGATTGAGGCATAATCTACGCCATTGGTGGCCGTACCGCTGATGGTTACCGGCACAACCAAGGTATCGGCCAAAGAGCCGGGTCGAACAAATACAAACGAGCCTGCGGCACAACCTTCCACTAATGTGCTGTCTCCGCTGAGGGTAACGGCTTCAATGGCTACCTGATTGGAAAATAAACTGCGGGCTTTCAGCAATACACCGGAATCGTAAGCAAAGTCGCCGGCATCGGCAATGGCGATTTTTAAGTGGTAGGGTTGCCCGCATGTTACGGGATATTCTGCCCGCAACACAGTGGTGTAACCATCGTAGGCAAATTCAACCGGAGGTACATTGGGCACATAATACTGTGTGTTGGAGTTGGCCCAGGCACAGGTGCCTGTGGTTTGGTTGATGGTGTAAATGGATACCGGAATTGAGGTGCCCGGAATCAAGGCAATGTTTACGGCGTTGTTGGTGTAAGGACCGGTTATTCCCGGACCGCTTAGGAACATACCAAATCCATCGTTAAACGAACAAACAAACTCCGGATACTCCTCCGAACCAAAAATGTAATCGAATCGAACAGAGTCTCCCAGGGGGGTAAAGTCAAATTCCAAAATGGCCGCATCGTTGGCGGCTATGCCCGGGTTGTTGGTTTGAACGATGTCGATGATATCGGGGTCGTTGGGGAAATTTTGCGTGCTTTGAATGGGGGTGCTTGCGTTTGGCCCCAGATTGGTGATGTTGTTTACATTTCCGGTGCTGAGCACGATACCGCTGTCGATTCCGATGGTGGTGAAGTCAAAAAATTTACCAATCTGTAGGGTAGAGTCGCCCTGGAAGGTGACGTTGCTCACCTGCACACCTTGGCCGAGGAACACATTTTGTACCAGGTACGTCGGTGAGTATTGGGTGGAAACGGTTTGCGCCATGGCCATTACCGAACAGCAGGCAGCAAGTAGGAAGGTGGAAAGGAAATGTTTGCTCATTACCATGGTGTTGTTTAATGAGGGTGGAATTTTACTCGATGATGAGGGTTTGGTGGCGGCTAAAGCCAGCCTGGTTGATGGTTTGCACGAGGTAAAGCCCTTTGCCCAGACCCTCGAGATTGAGATTCAGACGGGGAATGGAAACACGATGCATCTGCAGCTCGCGTCCTAATGCATCCAACAAGCGAACCTGACAAGGACCAACGGGCAGCTCTAGGGTTGCTGTGGTTTGAGCAGGGTTTGGATAAACTGCAATCGCATCGTTTTCGGAGGTGCTAAAACCTAAGGTGAGGTTGGAAAATTCGTCTATGGTGAACACGCTGCCCACTTTCGGTCGGTCTAAACTGCTGGCCGAAACAATCACCGTAATGGAATCGGGCAAAACCGTTGGGTCTGGGTTGGAATAGGTTATGGCCGGCTCGTGCAAGGAGAATGCTGTGCTGGCCGTAGTTTCGGTGTAGATGAGGGTACCAATGGTGTCGCGTGCCGCTCCATTTGGGTTACGGGTTAGGAAAACCATTACCCAACCGGTATCCACTCCGTTGGGTTGATACTTTGAGAAAAACTTCAGGTTAGAGGGACGGGATGAATAAGGGATGCCGGGTTTTAGACGCACTACCGGTGGAAGGGCCGGCAGCACCACAATTTTGCCTGTGAGCATTACCGCTGCTGTATCGGGTATGAAGCCGGCGAGTGGATTCGCCAAACTCCAGGATAAAAGCCCTGAGGTAAGTTGGGCTGCTTTGGCCGTTCCGTTGGCGCCGGGGCTAACTTCTACCACTCCATTCAGGTTGGCCACTGAGGTTGCCACCCATCCTTGGGGACTGTTTCCCGAAACTGTTGGTATAACCGGCCCCCAACTTTCCATATCCCAATTGGCCTGGGCCTTGCAGACGGAATTGGCAAAGAGGAGAGAGGCAAGAATTGCAAAGGGTAGAGATTTCATCAATCGTTTGGAGTTTTAATGAGGGTTGTGCGCCAAAAGTGGCCGGTTTTTAAATCGGTTAGCCAAAGTACGAAATAACCCGCTTGGGGTAACATGATGGTCTGTTGCCCATTAGCATCAAGCACATTGAATACGTTTCTACCGAGAGCATCGTTTACTGCAAGGGAGAAATTTCCAGGCCCCAAATTCAGGTTAAAGGCCCCTGAGGTTGGATTGGGGTAGGGTGCGAACGGGTTGCTGGCGGTTGTTTTGGGCACAGCCGAAACGGTGCTTGCAGACAGCCTCCATTCGAGCACTTGAACGGAATCTTGGATAACTGCTTTGGCCAGCTCGCCCTCTCGGCCGTTGGCCATCCAGCGCAGGGTTTCTGCAGTATCTACGGAGACCTCAGCGGTGGTTGACCACACTCCGTTTGTTTTGAAGAACAGGCTGTCGGTGATCACGCTCCATTGTCTCAAGCAAAGACTTGCCCAGGTGCCTTCGGCAAGGGAGATGTTGCCCGAAGAGGGAACGTGGTTGTAGCCTTGCCAGGTGCGTAGAATCCTCAGGGAGTCTATGCCTTGGATCGGCAGGAGGGTATCTTTTTCGCAGAGGGCTTTGGCCGCAATTGCGAGGGTATCACCAACCGTAAAAGGAAAACGGGCGTGGGCAAGAGGAGTACTGAATTGCCAGAGTCGCCCCGGATTCTGTTGGCGGAGGGTCCGGTAGCCCAGGCTGTCGGAAAGCACCCACTCGATGCGACCGGCGTCTTGCCACCGAACCACCGTACCCGAGGGGGCAGACCAAGGCTGCCAGGTTGCCGGCTGCAGGTCT
>JBEIVB010000231.1:0-1786 GCA_040374085.1 Flavobacteriales bacterium
TGGCGGGGTCAGGAAATGGCCATTCTGATTGGGGCCAACACCGCCCTTGCAGACAATCCCCGCCTCGATACCCGCTTTCTTCCCGGCCCTTTGCCCCTGCGAGTGGTTGTGGATCCCAATCGAAAGGTGAAGGGCAACCTCTCTGTCTTAACAGGTTCCAAGCCCACACTCGTGTTCGGTGGTCAAAAAGAATACCGCGAAGGAAACGTGCACGTTCTTCCTTTACATCACCCCAATCGGCCTTGGGACGAGATTTTCGGGCATTTGCACGCAACCGGAGTTGTTTCCGTTATGGTGGAGGGCGGCCCGTATACCTTGCGCACACTCATAGAGGCCGGACTTTGGGACGAGGCACGTATTTTGGTTGGGAATAGGCCCTTGGGTGGGTCATTGCTCGCACCCGAAATGCCCTTTCCCTCTAAAATGGTTGAGTTGGCCCCCGAAACCAGTGTGCGCATTGCCTTTCCCTCCCAATCGTTTATTGATTTAATTTCGCGGTCATGAAGTTTAAACCTACTGCATGGATCGGCCTAGGGCTGACCATGGGAATGTTGGGCTCTGCCTGCACACAAAGCAACTCGGCATCGGAAAAAGCCGAGCCTAATCCATTGGTTCAAAACCGGGATACCACCGTGCCGCCCAGCCAAAACTTCTTCCTCTACGCCAACGGCGGATGGTTCAAATCCAATCCGGTTCCGGAATCGGAGCAGAGCAACGGCATCTTTCTTATGGTGCGCGACAGCGTAAACAAATGCGTTCGTCTTATTTGTGAGCGCTCTGCTGCCCTAAAAAATCCAGCTCCCGGCAGCAACGAGCAAAAAATCGGTGATTTTTTTGCCAGTGGAATGGATACCGTTTCCATCAACAAAGCCGGGTTAGCTCCGCTAAAACCTTTGTTAAATGAAATTGCTGCCTCAACCAACAAAGAACAACTTTGGGCGCTTGTATCCAAGCTGCACCAGAGGGGAATAGCAGCGTTTTTTGCATTCTATGTAGGGCGAGACGATAAGAACTCTTCCAAAAACATGGTGGGGTTGTATCAAGCCGGGTTGGGCCTTCCGGATCGTGATTATTATGTAAAGAGCGATGCCCTAAACGAGAACATCCGAAACGCCTACAAAGCACACCTTCGGGAAATGGCGCACCTCATGGGTTTGACCATTGATGGAATAAAGCAGTTCGAGCAGAGGGTGTACAGCATCGAAGAAGCATTGGCAAAAGCCAGCCGTCGTATGGAGGATCTTCGCGACCCATACAAGAATTATAACAAAATGGTTTTGGCCAAGGTGCAAGCCCTATCGCCTGCAGGAAGCTGGCAGCAGTTTGCTGCATCGGTGGGCATACCCGCGCTGGACAGCGTTATTGTGGGCCAGCCCGAGTTTTTCTCGGCCTTCGCGCGCCTTTGGAAAAGCAGTTCTTTGGAAAGTCTGCAAGCCTATTTATCCTGGAACGTAATCAACAACTACGCAGAATACCTCTCCAAAGATTTTGAAAATCAGAATTTTGCGTTTTACGAAACCGTTTTGTCCGGAACCACAAAGCAAAAGCCCCGCTGGAAAAAGGTGGTGGAGCAAACCAACAGCAGCTTGGGCGAATTGGTGGGTCAGGTTTATGTGAAAGAGTACCTACCGGCAAACACCAAGGAAAAGTTCCAGGAGATTGGCCGCAACATCATGGATGTGTACAAAGAGCACATCCAGAAACTCGATTGGATGGGTGCTGATACCAAGTCAAAGGCGCTCAGCAAACTCGCCAAAGTGCGCATGAAATTGGGTTATCCGGATAA
>JBEIVB010000117.1:0-7074 GCA_040374085.1 Flavobacteriales bacterium
TACTCCATCGGGATGGGTGCAACCCCACCGTTCCAACCATCCATCTTGCCAGAAATTCAATTGGGCACGCGAGGCTTCGGTGTACCGAGCCAAATCCACCATGCGGTCGGCTGCATCGGGAAAGCGATCGAGCACAGGCGGCAAGACCTCGTGCCGCAGATAATTGCGTGCATAATCGTTGCTGAGATTGCTGCTGTCCTCGCGAAATGTAAGGTTGCGCTCATAAAGATACGCTCGAATCTGCTGCGGTGTGGCCCAGAGCAAGGGATGAACGCGATTTCCCGACCGCGGCATTATCCCGCGCATACCAAACGTTCCAGTGCCCCGAAACATGCGAAGCAGCATGGTTTCCATCTGATCGTGTTGATGATGCGCAGTTGCCACCGCATCGTGGCCGTGATCGTGGAGCAGTCTCTCTAAAAATCCATAGCGAAGATTGCGGGCCTGAGCCTGTATACCCTCTCCTCCATGTGAAAGCAATCCGGGTACAATGCGCATTTCATAATACTGAATATGTAATGAATGGGCTAGGACCCTGCAGAAATCAGCATCGGAATCGGCCTCTTCTCCGCGTAGTCCATGGTGAACATGTGCCGCCACCACCGGGATGCCCGCCTCTATGCACAGGTGCAAAAGGGCCGTACTGTCTGCCCCGCCGCTAAAAGCAACAACCCACGTTTGGCCATGCCTCCATAAATCGTTTCCTTTGATGTATTCCTGAAACCGCTCTACCATTGTTCCCGAAAGTACGCAACAAACCCGTTTTCGGCATGCTTCTTTTCCTTGCAGCTTGCTTGGTGAACGCGTTTCCATCCGGTGCTCAAACCACCCGCGCCCTTCAAAATAAAGCCGCCAGCCTCATGCAAAACGGAGACTGGCCCAATGCCCAGGCCTGCTGGGAAGCCATCGTGCAACGCGACAGCACCCTAACCGAAGCATACGGAGCACTTGCACGCTGCGCCTACCACAACCACGACTGGAATACGGTGCTCTCTTGCACAGATAAATTCAGGCGAGCCTCCAACGACACCAATTATGCCTGGATTAGAGGCCATGCCTTTTGGCGCTTGGGCCGCTTTCAAGAGGCAAAAAAAGAGGCGCGCTCAACAAAGCGCCTACTCCAAAAAAAAACCACGCTAACTGCATCCTATAACCGTTGGATCCAGAGTTGCGACTCCGGAATTGTGCGCCAAAAATACCCTCCAAAAACTGTTTCAAAAGAAGCCCTACCCGCATGGCCCGGAGCCTGGTTTGCTCCTTTTCCAACAGACTCTGCGGTGGGCATTACCCGCCACGATACAGCAGGGCAAACCCAAATCGCATGGTGGCGCGCAAACAAACCCGATACCCTGAGGCCCGTGCATTCCGCAACAAAAGGACGGCTCGCCAACTGGACCTTCTCACCCGACGGCTGGGGCATTGGAACCTTGGACGATGGGGAGGTGCGCATTTGCACTGCACAACTCATCGGCGATAGCCTCACCCAAGTTCGGCCACTCAATCCACCCATTAACCAAGCGGGATCCATCAACACCCAACCCTTCTGGTGGCAGGGACCGGATAGCCTTTGGCTTGCATGGGCCAGCAACCGCAGCGGCGGAAAAGGCGGATTCGATGTCTACTTGGCCGCTTCGGCTGACCGAGTGCGTTTTCAACGATCAAACCGTCTTAACCCCGAATTAAACACCGTTGGCAACGACCTCAGCCCAAGCTTTTCCCCAAACGGCGATACGCTCTGGTGGGCAAGCAATGGCCGCATCAGCACCGGAGGTTATGACCTTTACTTGGCACCCTTCCCTAATGGTGGAAGAATTTACTGGCCACCACCGCACATCAACAGCGGCGACGATGACCTCTTTCCTCGCATTCAAGCACGTACAGGGCGCCTTTGGTTTACCAGCACCCGGCCCGTTGGCAACCAACCGGCGTGCTGTTCCAATGTTTACAGCTCTGCCTGGACAAAGCCTGCCGAACCACCCATTCTAATTCCCAAACCACTTCCTCCGATAGATACCATTAGAGTTGTAAAACAGGAGATCATCAAATTGTTCCCCTTGAACCTTTTCTTTGAAAACGATCAACCCGATCCGGGAAGCCAAAGCGCGGTTACATCAGCCAACTTGATGACGCTGTTGCAGGAATACCTGAAAAAACAACAAGAGTATGAAAAACGCTATGCAGACGGACAGCCCGAATCAACAAGGAGGGCCATACAAAGCTTTTTCGCCGATTCTGTAGAGCCGGGGGTAAGAAAGCTGGAAAGCTTAAACAATGGCATGTTGCGCTTGCTGGAAAAAGGATATCGGCTTAAAGTAGTGCTGAAAGGCCATTGCAGTCCGCTGGCGAGCAAGGGCTACAACCAAACCCTTTCTGCACGCCGCATCGATGCTTTGTGCAACACCTGGAAAATCTGCATGGGAAGGCAATGGGAACTTTACACCTCCGGAAGCAATCCGGCGCTCCAGCTCCAGATTCTTCCACTCGGTGAAGAAACGGCGCAGACCGGACTCAGCGACAATCCATTGGACCAACAGCATTCAGTTTATAGCCTGAGTGCTTGTTTAGAAAGAAGGCTGGAAATAATTGGAGTGGAAATTGTACCTCCCGATCAAACTCGGTAGACTAAGGCAACCGCAGAGGCAGTAATCCCTTCTTCGCGGCCAATAAAGCCCATTCCCTCGTTGGTAGTAGCCTTAATGGATACCTGATCCGGCTCAATCTGCATCAACTGAGATAACACAGACCGCATGGCAGATGCATGCGGCATTACCTTCGGTTTTTGAGCAACCAAGGTAGCATCTACATTGCCAATTCGATAGCCGCAGGTATGAACCTGATCCACCACTTGTTTCAAGAGAACTTTGCTGTCGGCCCCTTTGTATGCAGCGTCCGTATCCGGGAAATGTTGACCTATGTCGCCCAAAGCCAATGCACCAAGCAAGGCATCGCAAATGGCATGAATCAAAACATCGGCATCGGAGTGACCATCGGGTCCAACCGAACTTGGAATGAGCACACCGCCAAGCCAACAAGGGCGGCCTTCCACCATGCGGTGAACATCAAAGCCAAACCCTACACGAAAAGGAACCATTACTCTTTCTTACCGCCAACCTTGGCGAAGTTAAACCCAAGGGTAAAACGGAAGGTGTTGTTAAGCGGTGATTGCTGACGATTGGCCGGGATGAGGTACGATCCGTCAAACGAAAAAACAGAGTATTTCAAAGAGAACCCAAGACAAAAAACCTGACGGTTTCCTTTGGTTGGAGACTCGTAAAAATACCCGGTACGGAAAGCAAACAGATTGTTGTACCAGTACTCCAACCCGGTTGAGTAAATGATCTCCCTCAACTCCTCACGATACCCGCCTGGAGCATCGTTGAAAGAACTGAACATGGCTGCTGCAACGCCCTTGTTTGGATCCTTGCCGGCAAGTATGGGCCTTACTCCACCCGCTCCAACGCTATCGGCATAAACCGGTGGGGTAGGAACCAAGAGCTTATTCAAATCCAAATTAATGGCAATGGAGTTGTATTGATCCAGCACAAAATTCCACGAAGTACCCACCCGCATATTCATGGGAATAAAATCCCGATTAGGATTGGTGGTGGTATAAGACATCTTGTTGCCGATGTTGCTGATGTTGAATCCTACGCCAACCTTAACGGTCTTATCGCCCAGCTGAACATCCGGTTTGTAGTAATACCCGGAAATATCGGCGGCAACCGCTTGACCTGGTTTGGTTGCAGCTCCGCTAACAAAAGTACCGCCGGTTAAATTTGAAAAAACATACCGCAACGCAATGCCGCCTGAGAAATGCTCGGAGAGTTTTCTGGAATATGCCACATCAAATCCCAACTCATTTGGCTTATAATTTCGGATAACGGCACCGTTGATGTCGGTGAAAGTAATCGTTCCCAATGAAAAATACCGCAAAGAAGTGGCAATGGTCTGATCTTTAGAAATCTTGTAATACCCGCTCAAGTAGGCAAGATTGATGTCGTCTACCAACTGACGCAGCCATGGCGTATAGGATGTAGAAACTCCGGCCTGCTGATCAATGAAGGCATATTTGGCCGGGTTCCAATGCATGGAGTTGGCATCAGGAGAAGTGGCAACGCCGGTTTCTCCCATTCCTCCGGCCCGAGAATCGGGGGTGATCAAAAGAAAGGGTACCGCAGTAGTAATGGTGTTCAGGCGCTGTAAATAGTCGTCTCGCAACTGAGAGGAAGAGGTTTGCGCCATTATCCCTTGTCCGAACAATAAGGCCGGCACAACAAACTTCCATTTAAACACACTAATTTTCATGCAATTTCAAATGAGGTACAAAGTTAGCATTATCTGTCAGGTGGCCCATCATTGAAGAAGAACCAGTTTCTCATATTTCTCGGCGGCACTGCCGTCTCCGGCCAAAACCCTTAAACGATATACGTAAACCCCTCGGCCAATGCGATCGCCAAAATCATCCAACCCATCCCACTCCAACTTATCGGATCGGTACCCCTCACACTGCAAGGTAGTTTCAAGAGTCTTCACCAATTTGCCGGAAACGGAGAAAACCTGCACCTGCACCTGCAAGGTCTCGCAAGGCTTGTTGTGTTCAAAAAAGAAGCGGGTGTTGGTGGTAAAAGGATTGGGGTAATTGAATACATGCTCCAATGCCAGTTTGGCCGACTTGGAAACCACAAAATCGATCTTGCTTTGACTTGAGTTGTTGTAAACATCCCAAACCTTAAACGAGAGTTCATGAGGCCCCTCCGAAAGATTACTGAAGCCATAGCGCACCAATCCGCTTTGATAACTGTTGAGATCGGACTGATAGTAATCGTTCAATAAAATAGACTGCTCACTTTTATTGTCGAGTACGGCCATAATGTCGTGTCCAATGCCCGTTCCAAGGGTGTTAATTCCGCTGTCATCCCTTATCCGTGCAACAAGTTTCGGGTTCTCATCGGTAATGCTTCCGGTCAGAAACTTCTCATCGTTCATAAACAAACGTACTTCCGGGCCCTGATTATCCTTGGGAGCATCTAAGTTGACACCCCCAATAATAAACTGTTCATAATACCCATTCGCATCCACATTCCCATTGTCTGCGTAATAGGATATTCTACCTGTTCCATAGGCAAAAGAGATGTCTTTGGGAACAATAAAGGAGAAAGAAAACTCCCCGTTTGAAACACTTGCTTTTCCCTTATATACAATATTCTTGCGAATACGAAAAGGTATTACGGGACTGCGATCGTTTCCGGTACTGTCGTTGGCAAGCGTTTTCACTATCATCTGCTTGTCGTAAACCGATGGAAATACGACACCATTAAAATTAGACAAACGTTGACCGGAATCGTTGGCCACAAACCCCTTAACTTCAACCTTGGATAGAGCCTTAACCGTATCGCCGGAAAGCGAGGTTGGCACAACTTTCACGGAAGTGGTAACCACGTTGTAACGCGGATAATTCAATTCCATGGCGGGATCTCCAAGCAAGCTGAAGTTTCGATGGTTGGAGCTACCGGGATTGGCACTGAGGTTTTTCGCCATGCGGGCTACATCACCCAAACGATAATAACCCCCATTAACGGTGTCTGAAGTAAACACCCTTCGGTAGAAATTCATGTTCAGCGTCTTGTTGGGGGAGGAATATACCAAACGAGTAGTGGTTAACAACCCAATGCCTCCTCCCTTGGGTTGGAGCAATACGTCTTCTCCTGCAGAGGTTAACAAGGGGTCATCAAAGCGACTGAACTCACAGGTAGCGGTTACGAAAAACGGATAGCGTCCGGGGTTTTTCCAACTCTTAATGTCGCTCACCTCCAGTATGCGCTCCAAGGCCCAGCCCGTTTCTCCTCCGTGTCCGGTATAATTGAGGAGCAAAGCACCCCGCTCAACTCGTGCAGTTATGGCTTTGTTTACCTCAGGATAACGCTGGCCTCCTGCATTGGTTACTTGTTTGTATGCATCCAAATAAATCTTGTCAATATTGTAATCGTGATAGGTGGTATCCACATAAGTCGCCACATCATCTGCATCGCGCATGTGAATGCCTCCATCCTGGTCATCGGCTACAAAACAAAGCATGTTTTTCCAATCGCCATTTTCGTTCGTTGCCGCTTCGCTGCAGACATTCACGTCGCTGCTGAGCAGCACAGGTCGCCGCGTTTCGTAATCGATGATTTTGTCCACCACATTTGCCGCTTCTTCTCGTGACTTAACAACCAAGCGGCCGATCCCTACATCCATCAAATCCTCGTTCGATTCACCCTCGGTGCTGTCCATAAATCCAAAAAAGTCGTCTGACACAAAACTGGTGGTAAGGGCAAGAGACAACTTAGATTGATAACATGCGATAAAGTTGGTGTTGGTAGATACGTCGCGCACCCGATTGTTGTAAGAGGCATCGCCCATCAAGAGTAGATAACGAGGCCGATCCTTGGGTTGAGCAGCGCGCCAGTATAGCATTTTAACATACTGACGAATGGCGGCTAAATCCTGAGCGCCAGAGGAGAATTCATTATAAATTTGTTGTGGGGTAACCATCGCCACACGCATACCATCTTGATCTTCATGCAACTTTTTCAGGCGCTGCGCTTGGTCCCAAAACATGGGATGCACCACCATAACCAGATCTGCCGGTGGGGTAGCGTGCAAGTTTTGATTGATCACAGATCCAAAAAGCACCGGCTCCTGAACCGCACTACTAAACGGATCAAACGCCATGTATTCGCGAAGTTGATCGGCTGAGGCAGAAAATTGAAGAGATGAAGAACCTGTTTGGACCACGCTCATCTCCAAGGGTGCAGTGGGAATGGTAACATCCCACACCCGCGTCTGAGGGCCCGTTCCGGAAAGAGAAAACTGAGCCACGTTGCCAGAACCAACAGTGCGGGTATCGCGAAAAACAAGTTGATTGCCAAAAAGACGAAGCGACCGACGGGCATGAACCTCCAAAAAATCGAGGTAACCCAAAGCAGCCGAATAAGCCGGATTCTTTTGAAACTCAACGGCAACATTCAAATTGGAGCCGCTGGGCTGAAAAGTAAAGCAGGTGGAATCGGGCCATCCGTATTCGGCGTAATA
>JBEIVB010000157.1:0-4258 GCA_040374085.1 Flavobacteriales bacterium
AGCTTTATAATTTGGACTAGAAAAACTACCCAAAGACGTATTAGAGGAACCATCAAAGTATTGGCCGGAGTTTAACCACAATGGAACCCCTTGATTGTTTGCGGGTGGAGGTTGCATGTTGTTAAAAAAATACCTCAATACATACATAGTTCCTTTGCACAAATCAGCTTCAATTTTTAGGAAATTTTTATTGTTGGGCAGGTCGCAAACCAAGAACCTGGACCCGCTATTGGGCGAAACCTGCCAGCCGTTGCTGTTGATTGCCCCCGATGTTTGGATGTTCCCTCCAAAGCCAATATTTATAATGGGAGTACAATTTGGTGGGGCAGGATTATTTGGTTCAAAGTCCCAACTCAACTTGGTACAATTACCCAAGGGAATGGGTGGAATGGTGGTATTCGTGCAAGACGCTGAGGTTTGCATACCGTTCAATGAGTAGTTAAGCGTCCACGACCCTGTAACCCCTCGCTCGGTAACCAAAAGGTAGTAGGTTGCGCCAGTGGTTACAGGTACTTGAAGGAAACAAGCGGCGCTATCAGCGGTTCTTCGAGACTGCCTCATCAGCAAGGCACCGGCTTGATTTCTCAATTCTACCTTAGCCATTCGGCAAACCCCACCGCCATGTACCACCGCTGTTAAATATGGACGCGTTGGGGTAAACGATAATATACGTGTGGAATCATTTGTAGCCAATACTTTGTAGCTGAAAGTGGTATCTACCACTACGGGAACAGCACCCGGATATTGCTGGGCGAAACCATTGGAAATTCCAAAAAATACAGGAAGCCAAAGCATGGCCAATTTCCAAAAACCTGTTCGTTTAATACCCAGCGAGCATGATGCGTGTAGCTGCTTTAGTCGTAATTTTATTCGTTTAGAATGACTGTTCGCTGTTCGCTGTTCGCTGTTCGCTGTTCGCTGTTCGCTGTTCAAGAAAGATTGTTTTCATAGGGTATAAGTTTATGATTGTTCAAAACGAAATTACCCATTTATTTTACCTGTACCACCCAATTGCATCATGTTATGCTATACTTTTTTTAAATTACTGAAAATCAGCATTTTATTTTTTATAATGTTCATAACTTTTGTTTTTTGCTCTTATGCACCTGTCTTATTAGTCAAAAATGACTATATTTATTTAACATAAATCCATCAAAATTAAATTATAGCTTATAAAATCAAGGTAAATGGCTCTTCATAATCATAGTGTAATTTTAACACCGAGTCGAAGCCCAAAGCGCAGAACAAAACTCCGTGGCGGTTCTTGCTAGGGAACACAGCTCTGATTCCCGAATGCGCAAACCATGGGATTTGCGCGGGTAAAAAGGTTACCGGTAATGGAGACCGCAGGTTGGCATAAGGGAGGGTTCAGAGGCGTTTATTCTGTTCCTTTGCCGCATGCCGGTTCCCGTTCATCCAGAAGCCTACCTCATGGGTTTGATTGCCCGCGGAGAACATGTGCAGCAGGATTTTAAGCTGCGCATAGACGATGCCCGCAAGATAGCCCACACCCTGTGTGCCTTTGCCAATACCTCGGGCGGAAGATTGCTGGTGGGGGTAAAAGACAACGGCCGCATTGCCGGCATAGATGCAGAGGAAGAAGTACACATGGTGCAAGCGGGAGCAGAGGTGTATGCCGTGCCGCCCATTCCGTTTGAGGTAAGGGTGCACACCTCCGCAGGCAAACAGGTGTTGGAGGTGTGGGTACCTCCCTCCAACAAAAGACCACACATGGTGCTGGAGGCCGATGGCACGCGCCTGGCCTATTTCCGCGAGGCAGATGAAAACCACCCCGCTCCGGTGGTGCTGATGCGCTCTTGGAGCTTACCAGAAGCAGAGCAACAGGAACCCTCTCTGCTGCCCGATGCCCTGCTGGAGGTTTTCCACCTGCTGGGCGATGCCTCTCTAACCCTAAATCAATTGCAACGCCGCAGTACGCTGCCCAGAGGAAAGCTGGTGCAAGGCCTGGCCCAGTTGCTAAGGTGGGGGTTGTTGGGGTTTCGCCTAGAACAAGGAAAAGCTTATTATTTTAGCTTGAGGTAGGCCTCGCTCTGCCGGCCAGGGCCCATTTGGTAAGTACCATAAAAAGAAAAAAAGAAACCAGCACCCAGGGCCATTGCTCTGCAGCAGCACCCACTTCTTCAATTCCCTTGGGCGCCCAACCGCGCACCTGCAGCCAGCCAATGAGCACTGCGGTGGCGTTGTTTAGACCGTGTATCAGCATGGGCAACCAAAGGCTTTTACCCAACCAGGCGGCATAACCCAAAAGAGCTCCCAGCAGAAGGCGGGGCAGAAAGCCGGCAAACTGCATGTGCAAAGCAGAGAACAAGATTGCGGTTATCCAAATGCTGAGGTGTGGGCGGCTTGTCCAGCGGAGCAAGAGAGGTTGCAACGCCCCTCGAAAGAGCAACTCCTCACCCAAGGCCGGAAGCACGGCCATAACCAATAGGTTAACCGCCAATCCCATGAGAGAGGCATCGGATAGAAACGTTTCGGTGAGGGCACGGGCAGAAGCTTCGGCTTCGAGGGCAGATGCCGGAAGGGGAACCAGGGCATTTAGCGCACCCGAGGCATTCACCATGGGCAACACCACCCAAGCCGCACAACCCGCCCAAAGCCAATGCCGAGGCACCGGCGGTGATGCCCAACCCACATCCAAAGTCCAATTCCAGCGCTGCACCCAAAAGAACGCCAACGAAGGCACCACAAAGGTTCCAATGCTTTGAAAGAATTGGAGGGTACGCAAGCCCCCCAATAACCCGGGCGTTCCGATCGGAGGCAGTGCCGCCCCATCCCATTCCAGACCAAAGATCTTCTTGGCCGTAATCAGTCCAAGCACACTGAATAGGATGAGCCCCAGCAAGGTTAGGCCAACCAAGAGCAAGACCTGTTGATGCGGTCTGCGGGCACCAAAAAAGAAGGTCTCGCGCATTCGTCGTAAATTTGCAGCCCCAAAGATAACCCCCAGCATGGTGCGCATAGGCAATATTGATTTGGGCAGCTTTCCTTTGCTGCTTGCTCCTATGGAAGATGTGAGCGATCCTCCATTCCGAGCCGTGTGCAAAGCGCAAGGGGTAGATTTGATGTACACCGAATTCATCAGCTCAGAAGGCCTCATCCGCCAGGCCGCCAAAAGCACCCAAAAGCTGGATGTGTTCGACTACGAGCGACCCATTGGCATTCAGATTTTCGGCTCAGAAATTGAATCCATGCGCGAATCGGCCAGCATCAGCACCGCCGCCGGTCCAGACCTTATCGACATCAACTACGGATGTCCGGTAAAAAACGTGGCCTGCAAGGGTGCCGGAGCCGCCTTGCTGCGCGACCTTCCCAAGATGGTGAAGATGACCGAAGCCGTGGTAAAAGCCACGAATCTGCCGGTTACCGTAAAAACGCGCCTGGGTTGGGACGACGACACCAAGAATGTAGTGGAGGTGGCAGAGCGCTTACAAGACATTGGCATACAAGCCCTTACCGTACACGGTCGCACACGGGTGCAGCTCTACAAAGGCAAAGCCGACTGGACGTTGATCCGCGAGATAAAAGAAAACCCGCGCATCCGCATCCCCATATTTGGCAACGGCGACGTAGACAGTCCGGAAAAGGCTCTGGCCATGAAGAACACCTTCGGCATAGACGGTATTATGATTGGCCGTGCCAGCATAGGCTATCCATGGATCTTCCGCGAGGTTCGACACTTTCTGGAAACCGGTACTTACCTGCCTCCGCCAGATGTGCGCGAGCGGGTGCGGGTGTGCTTAGAGCATCTGCATTTTTCAGTGCGCTGGAAAGGTCCTGTGCTGGGTCTGCTGGAGATGCGCCCCCATTACAGCAATTACTTCAAAGGCTACGATCACTTTAAAGACTACCGCATGCGTTTGGTAACCTCGCAACGTCTCGAAGACATAGAAGAGACCCTTGCAGAAGTGGCCGATCGTTATGCTTCTCCCTTAGAAACTCAAACTCTCTCATAACATGGAAACAATGAAAACCGAGGCCCCAACAGTGGCCGTAAAGAAAAAAAACATCCAACTCCTCATCGATTATCTGCTCGAGAACAACCTAGAGTTTACCGTAAAGCAACGCAGCACCGGCAGCGAGGAATGGAAACTGGAGATATTGGTGTTGGATGTAAAAAAAGCCATCCTGTTGGGCATGTTTCTCAAAGAGGCCAAGCTCGAGCTTTGGGGTCATGTCTACACCTCACCCTTGAAAGAAGCGCGTGAGCAAAAGAAAACAGAGGTTCAACCCAAGGAGG
>JBEIVB010000090.1:0-9747 GCA_040374085.1 Flavobacteriales bacterium
TCTCTGTGAGCATCCAGATGAAGCTTCGTCTGGTAGAAGCCGATCCCTTCGACCGAGGGGTGCGGCGCTGGCTAAACGCCGGCCACACCGTGGGCCACGCACTGGAGGCCCTCTGGCTGGAGCAGGGTTTGGGGCTGGGCCACGGCAGAGCGGTGGCCGCCGGCCTCTGGCTGGAAACGGTTTGGTGCACCCAACAGGGGTTACTCGATGAGCAAGAGCTGCTGCCCCTGCAGGCCTTGCTCCACCCCTGGTTCTTGCCCGAGGCGGTAAAAAGCCTGGCGGCACAAGACATCTGGGAAAAGATGACCCTCGATAAAAAAAACCGGCCCGGCACCGTATTGCCCGCCGTGCGCACCCGTGAAGGCATGCAAACCCACCTACCCATGACCTATGAGCAGTGGGAGCAAGTACATCTTTATATCAGCCAATGGTGATGATGCGGTTAACCCCAAGCCTTGTGCCCCAAAGCGTGGTGCTGCAGTTGCCCGGTTCCAAAAGCATCAGCAACCGCTTATTGGTTATAACGCATTTTCTGGGCAAAAGCGCCCCCCTTCTCCTCCACCTCAGCGAGGCCGACGATACCCGTTTGATGGCAGAAGTGTTGGCATGCGAAGATGGGGGAGCCGCGCACTGCGGCGATGCCGGCACCGTGCTGCGCTTTGCCTTGGCTTGCTTTTCGGTGCAGCCCGGCACACGGGTGCTTACCGGTTCCGATCGTTTGTGCCAGCGCCCCCTTGCCCCACTCGTAGAGGCCTTGCGCAGCCTGGGTGGGCGCATAGAATATCTTGAAGCAGAGGGCTTTGCACCGGTTCGGGTAACCGGTAGCGAACTGAGCGGAGAGGGCGTGGTGCTGCCGGCCACCATCAGCTCCCAGTTTGTTTCGGCCCTGTGCCTCATTGCACCCCACCTTCCGAAACCCGTAACCACCCTCGATCTTCAGGGACCGCCCGTTTCGCGACCCTACATAGACATGACCCTCAACCTCATACGCGCATTTGGCATACGGGCAAGCTGGAACGACAACATGGTGGAGATATTTCCTTCTGCCTATCAGTGGGAAGGACCTGAAACCCTGGTGGTGGAGCCCGATTGGAGCAGCGCATCCTATTGGGTGCTGGCCGTGGCTTTGGGCGGACCTGCTGAGGTGCTTTTGCCCGGCCTCTTGTTGGAGAGCCTTCAGGGCGATAAACAACTTTCTTCTTATGCTGTTTTTTTTGGCGTGCACCTAGTGCAGGAAGCAAACGGCGTGGTGGTGCGCAGAATGGGTAGGGCTGTGGAGGAGCTGATCCTCGATTTGCGCAACGAGCCCGATCTTACCCCTGCGCTTGCTGTGGCCATGGCAGCCCTGGGCATGCGGGGCAGGTTGAATGGGCTAAGCACCCTCAACCAAAAAGAGAGCCGCAGGCTGGAGGTGTTGGAACGCGAGCTGTGCAAGTGCTTTGGCACGGTGCTTCGCTCGGGGCCCGACTGGCTGGAGTTTGAGGGTGGGGGCACCTGGAAACTCGATGGTCCACTCAATCCAGAAGGCGATCATCGCATGGCCATGGCCTTTGCCATGCTGGCCTACCTGGGCAGGAGCCTAACCCTGCTGCAGCCCGAGGTGGTCAACAAATCTTATCCCACCTTCTGGCAGCACTTAGGTGCGTCCGGCATACGTTTGGAACAACCGTAGAGAAACCAATTCGATGATACACGATACATTCAAGCATAAAGGCATGCGCAGGCAACTGCTGAACGAGCTGAAAGAGCGTGGGGTGGGCAATGCAGCCGTTTTGGAAGCCATGGAAGCCGTGCCGCGCCACATCTTTCTCGACAACGCCTTTGTGGCCTTTGCCTATCAGGATAAAGCCTTTCCCATTGGTTCGGGTCAAACCATTTCTCAGCCCAGCACCGTGGCCTTTCAAACCGCCTTGCTCGATGCGCGCAAAGGCGAGAAAGTGCTGGAGATTGGCACCGGCAGCGGCTACCAGACCTCTGTCTTGTGCGCATTGGGATTGAAAGTGTACTCCATAGAGCGTCAGAAAGCCCTCTTCGACCGCGCCCGCATTGCCTTAGATCAAATGGGCTATGCACCCAAACTCAGCTACGGCGATGGGTACAAAGGCTGGCCCGTTTTTGCCCCCTTTCATCGCATACTCGTTACCGCCGGAGCGCCTTTTGTGCCCCAGGCCTTACTCGACCAGCTTATGCCGGGCGGCAGGCTGGTGATACCCGTGGGCGAAGGCGACGTTCAGGAAATGCAATGCCACCATCGCCTTCCAGATGGAAGCTGGAGCGTAGAGCGCCACGGAGCCTTTCGCTTTGTGCCCCTGCTCGAAGAGAAATCCGGATCCACCGAACAATAACCTCTAACCCAAACCGTTTCAAACCCTTTGTGAACCCAAACCAAAACCTCATGAAAACAACCTTTTTCTTATTTGGCATGCTCTTGCTCGGAAATTCTTTGTGTGCGCAAGACCTTGTTTCGAAAAAAGGAGAGCCCTACCTTCCTCAGGAAAAAGATTGGGGACTTCAGCTCGATGCCACGCCATTTTTAGACTATGCAGGAAAACTTTTGTCCAATGCAGGTGCCACCTCTCCGGTGATTTCGGGCACTTCCGGTTTTCCCTTCACCATAACAGGAAAGTATTTTAAATCAGCCCAGTTTGCCTGGAGGGGGCGCTTGCGCATAGGCAGCACCTCAACCACTGCGCGCAATGTGGTTATTGACAACGCCAACTCCCAAACCGATACTGTGTACACCAGCGACAGCCGCACCACGCGCAGCACCAACATCAACCTCTCTTTTGGTTTTGAGCGCCGCCGCGGGAAAACGCGGTTGCAAGGATTTTATGGAGCAGAAGCTATGTTAACCGTGCAAGGCGGCAGTACCTCCTACGACTACGGAAATGCCTACAGCAGCACACAAACCGTGGTATCCACCACCGACTTCAATGCGGTGTTACCCGGTGGTGGTTTTGCATCTTCTGCCCGCAGCAGCCGCCTTTCCGAGGTAAAACAGGGCAATACCTTTGGTTTGGGTGCTCGCGGCTTTGTGGGTGCAGAATACTTCATGCTACCCAAACTCTCTTTGTCTGCTGAGTTGGGTTGGGCGATTATGTTCACCAACCAAAACGATGGCTATACCGTTACCGAAAGTTGGGACAACGCCAACAGCCGCCCCAGGATCCGTCAGGTGAACCGCGGAGGAGGAAGCAGCTTTGGGGTGGATACCGACAACATTGGGGGCAGCCTCGCTCTTGGCTTTTATTTCTAAAATGCGGTTTTTCAAATCGCAGCGGCATGCTCGGCCAGGCCATCGCTAAGGAGAATCGAGGTGCTTGTTTTGGTAAGATGTACAGAAGTAAAAACGTTGATTTTCAGGGGAATGCAACAGCAGCCGTAAAAAAAACTATTTTAGTCGCAAACCCAAATTATCCTCTCATGAAAAAGCTGTTTTCGATGTTGATTGCTGTGGCTGTGCTTTCCGTAACTATGGTCTCGTGCAAAAAAGGACCGGATGATCCATCCTTTTCCTTCCGTTCGCGCACCTCGCGGGTTTCTGGAGATTGGGCCATCAACTCCTTCACCTACGACACTACCACGGTAACCACTCCTGCCACCGGCGGAAATACCAAAACCGAGCGCTACAACTATTCAGAATCCGGCACGTCTGCTGCTCTGGTTTACACCAGAATTGTTGGAGGCAACACAACCGGTAATACCACTCCCATAACCGTAAATTCCCACACGTACTCTTTTGATTCGGATGGGAATGTTACCCACAAAGTTAACTACACGGTGAAGGATACCCTTAATTCCGCACCACCTCAGGCAATCGCAACCACTACCGTTGATGTTGTTGAAACCGGCAACTGGAACTTTACCGGAGGGGTTGGCGATCCAGCAGACATGGAGTTTATGAACATTTCGTACACCAGTGTAACTGAAAAGTACAGCACTGCCACGGTAACCACCTTCGGCGGCAGCAGCCAAACCAGCACATCCTCATCAATCGATACACGCACGTACGGTCTAAACCAGCGCGTTTCTACTTTCCATATTTTGCGTTGCGCCAACGATGAGTTGATTTTGGAGATGACCGTAAAAGCCTCACGATCAGGGTCTTCTACAACGGGAAGCGCAACCGGAACCACAACCGTTAACGAAGACAGCAAGACCAGCACAGGTAATGTCTTGATAAAGCTTAAGCAGTAATTTTTTGGTTGCATGTATCTAAGGATCCCGGCTTTTGGCCGGGTTTCTTTTTATGCCTCGTTCCGGCGTTTTATCGGATTTGAATGGACTTTGGCCGGGGCTGAATACCTTGGTTTTGAAGGTCTTTTGACGAAAACTATCCGCTCTCTTTCACCAAGCTTCGATTCAATCGACCGGTTGCCCGCACTTTTCCTTATTTTTGCTTCACTTCACGTAACTATGAAAAAGACACTACACACAATGGCACTTTGCTTTCTGGCAGCATCCTCTTGGGTGGCATGTAAGAAAGGGTCCGAAGATCCCTGGTTCAGCTTTCGTTCCCGCGAGGGCAGAGTAACCGGGACTTGGAATGTGGTGAGCGCCGATGGGGAAATTGCTCGGACCATTTTTTATACATCAGGTGCTCCCTTCTCCTTTACCAAAAAGATTTCCGAAGGCAACAATGCCATCACCAATACCTACACCTACGGCTCCACCACCATCACCGAAACCGGTAATTCCTCTTTGAATTCCTATGTTTTTGTGGATGATGGAACCTACAGCCGCACCTGGAATTATACCATAAGCCGCGATTCTTCTATTACCGTTGCTGGTGGAAGCGGGACCATAACCATTACCACTCAACAAACCTACTTAGAGAAAGGTACCTGGGACTTCAATGGCGGTGTGGGCGCTGGGCAATCTATGGAGTATTTGCTGCTTACCATGTCCAGCCGCAAACTTACCCTTCAGGTGGATAGGAAAACCGCCACCTTGGTAAACGGACAGGGCACCACCACCAACGAAACCATTCTCACCACAGATGAGAAACAGTATGGCCCGGGCGATTTATCTACGTATCGTGCTCAGCTTATAAAACTCTCCAACTCCGACATCAAGATGGAATTGGATTACAACAATTATGTTTCCACCGGGGTTTCGGTAACCAACACCGGCGGGACTTCCAGTACCAGCAGTCCAATCAACAAAGCGGAGGGTACCATCACTTTGCAACTGAAGCAGTAAGGCTTCATGGTTTCGGTCATCGATTACGGGGTGGGCAATCTGGGCTCTATCCTGAACATGTTCAAACGCTTGGATGTTGCAGCCGTTTTGGCGCGCACACCCGAGGAGGTGATGGGGGCACAAAAGATATTGTTGCCAGGCGTGGGTGCTTTCGATGCGGGCATGGAGATGCTGGAGCGCAGCGGTATGATACCCGCTTTGCAGCAAAAAGTGCTGGAGGATGGCGTGCCCACGTTAGGCATTTGTTTGGGCATGCAGCTCATGACCAAAAGCAGCGAAGAAGGACAAAAGGCCGGATTGGGCTGGTTTGAAGCGCAAACGGTTAAGTTTCGGTTGGACACCCGTGAGTATAAAATACCGCACATGGGTTGGAACGAGGTGAACGATGTGCAGAACAGTCCACTCTTTCGGGAAATGGGTCCGGAACCTCGTTTTTATTTTGTGCATTCCTATCATTTAGACGGTGTAAAATCCGAGGAGGTCATGTTTACCTGTACCTACGGCTATGAATTTGTGTGCGGTGTGAGGCGGGGCAATCTTTTTGGTGCCCAGTTTCATCCCGAGAAGAGCCACCGTTTTGGCATGCGCTTGCTTTCCAACTTTGCGGCCCTGTAGTATATGAAAGCCCGAATTCGCGTGATACCGGTTTTATTGGTTAAAGGCAATGGCCTTTACAAAACCATTAAGTTCAAAGATGCGCGATATGTAGGCGATCCTATAAACGCCATTCGCATTTTTAATGAGAAAGAGGTGGATGAATTGTGCGTGCTCGACATAACAGCATCTGCAGAAGGCAACGGCCCCAACATGAAGCTCATAGAAGAGTTTGCTTCGGAGTGTTTCATGCCGGTATGTTACGGTGGCGGCATTTCTACCTTTGAGCATGCCCGCGATATTTTTAAGATGGGCATTGAGAAAATCGCGTTGAACACCGCTGCGGTGCAGCAGCCCGATTTGGTTTCGCGCATTTCCGAATCCTATGGTGCCTCTTCGGTGGTGGTTTCTATGGATTATAAAACCAATTTGTTTGGTAAGGCCCATGTGCATGTGCAGAACGGTCAGCAGAACACCAAGCGCGATGTGGTAGAGCACGCCCGCGCTATGGAGGCGGCAGGTGCCGGAGAATTGATTTTGAACAGCATCTTGCGCGACGGCACCGGCAGCGGTTACGACCTGGAGGTGTTGAAGCGGGTTTCAGAGGCGGTGAGCATTCCGGTTATTGCCTGCGGCGGTGCGGGCACCCTAGACCACCTGCGTCAGGGTGTGCGCGAAGGAGGTGCCTCTGCCGTTTCTGCCGGAAGTATGTTTGTGTTTCACGGAAAGCTGCGTGGGGTGCTCATCAACTTTCCATCTCCGGCCGATTTAAAATCCTTATTTTCATAAGCCAATGGCTGTGATTCCTCCTTTGCATCGCCTGGTAGAGCGTTTGGGAGCTGCACGCCAAGACCGTTTTACCCGTTCTTTTTTGTCTCTTGTTGCCGGCAATGGGGTGGCGCAGCTGTTTACTTTGCTGGCTTCTCTTTGGCTTGCGCGTTTGTACACGCCCGACGATCAGGGGCGCTTTGCCTTGTGGGTTTCTGTTATTGGTGCTGCAGCTGTGGTTTCTACCCTTCGATTGGAGGTGGCGGTGATGATGGCCGATTCGGAAGAGGATGCCCAGCGCCTGGTGTGGATCAGCATAGCCGTTGCCGCTGCTTTTGGTTTGGCCGCCTCGCTGGTGGTTTGCCTGTTGCCTAATGTTGTACCTGCAAATGCCGTTGGTGGGCTCGGTTCTTTTAGTGGACACAATGTTTTTATAGGTCTGGGTATATTTTTATTGGGTATACAACAAACATTATGGAATTGGCTTTTGAGGAAAGGGGCCTTTCGTTGGATGAGCTTTTCCCGAGCGTTCAACGCTTTTTTGGTGGGTGCATTGGGCATCATGCTCGGCGCTTTTGGCCATACCAACACCGGCCTTTTCCTTGCCTTTGAGTGGGGTTTAGCTGTGTATGCTTTGGTATTGCTGGTACTCTGCTACCTGCGGTTCTTCCCTTCGCCCCTTGGGTCTGCCCGAGATTATGCCGCTACGTGGAGGCGGTTTCATTTGTTTCCCAAATCCAGTGCGCCTCAAGCGGTGTTTGATATGCTGGTGGTCAACGGCTTGGTTTATGCCCTGCCCGTTTTTTTTGCTCCGGGTGTGTTGGGGTGGTATTCCAGAACCAACATCATCCTGCAAGCTCCGCTCTCCCTCATTGGCACCGCGCTTTCTCAGGTATGGGTACGGGAAGCAACGCAGCTTCATCAGCAGGGAATGGCCATTCGTCCGCTGGCACAGGCCACCCTGAAACGCGCATTGCTGGTGGTTTTGCCCATTGGGGCAGTTTTGGCTTTGGCCGGCCCTCACCTGTTTGCCCTCGCCTTTGGCGAGCCTTGGCGCGAATCCGGACGGTTTGCCGCCATCCTTGCTCCCTTTTTTGTAGCCGATTTTCTAAGGGTAACCCTGGTTCCGGTGGTGCAATTGTTGGGTAAACAAGCACTCTTGCTCCGCTTCTCGTGGCTGAGTTTGTTGCTCATTGCAGCATCTGTTTTTTTTGGGCATTCCTACTTTCACAGTGCACGTTGGGCATTTTCTTTATTTTCGGCTACCATGTGCATGTATGATGTTTTCGTTTTGCTTTGGCTCTTTCGGCTCCTCGGTCGATCCGATGCGCTTAATTCCTCGTTTCCAACCCATCAATCATGAATCCCGAAACACCGTCTATAACCGATTCGGGCTGGTTCAGCTTTATCCGCAGCATCAACGGCTGGCTTGCATTTGCCCTGGGCATCTTGATTTTTTCGGCCATACCCTACACCAGCGGGTTCTGTACCGAATGGTATTTTCAGTTGGCAAGAGGCTACCGGGTAAGTTATTTCTATGTGGCAGAAGCTCTTGTCTTCATTTTTATTCTTGCTTCAAGTCGCCCGCTTTTTTCGCTCAAAGGATTTAGGTGGTTTGCCTGGGGTATAGGATTAACTTTATTGGCACGCATCCTATCCCTTGTTTTTGCTTCTGAGAGCGAGGAGCTCCAGTGGCTTAGCTTGGCCCGATATGCCGAAACAGGTATTACTTTGTTTGTGTTGTCGCTGCTCTTCCATCAGGTACCGGCCCGTCAAGGATTTTTAACCGGACTGCTGTTTGCAGCGGTATTGGAGAGCGTGCTGGGTTTCATAATCATGGTGTTTACCCAGGGCTTACACCGCGGCATTGTATCGGGCGTGCCGGCCTACCAGATGCAGCTGCTGGTTTTCTTTTTGTTGTTTTCATTGGCCGTATATCATAAGAAATACGCAGTTTCGGTTGCCTTGTTGGTTCTGATTGAACTGGGCTTGTATGCCACCCAAACGCGCAGTATTTTTCTTCAGTGGTTGCCCGGTTGCATGCTGGTGCTTATCTGGAGTGCCCGCCATGGATATCTACGCCGTGCAGTTTTGCTTTTGACTGTTGTGGTGGCAGCGGCCGGTCTTTTGCTGATGGCCATACCCAGCTCCACCAACTCCAGCAGTTTGCGCTACCAAGAGATGCTGGCCCGGGTTAAACCTAAGGTAGAGGAGCATGTCGCCACTAGCGATGGTGGTACCATTCAATGGAGGTTGTATTTGTGGGACAAAAGTTTGGGTGCTTTTCTCGAGCACCCCATCACCGGAATCGGCAGCGGTGGTTTCGCAAGGCAAATAGATCATCTTCCACAGGTTTTTGACGTTCAGCTGGCACGCTCAGACAAGGATACACCGCTTTCTACCCACAATACCTTTCTCGGTGTCTTGTCTGAAACCGGCCTGTTGGGTGTCGCTGCCTATGGCGTTTGGTTCTTTGCGGTGCTGCATCTGCTTATTCCCATTCTCCGTCATCGTTTTTTAGAACCTCAGCCTGCCTCCATTGCGTTGATGTTGTTGGTCTTCGTGTTCAGCGATTTCTGGTCACAGCAATCGTTTCTCCCCAATATGACCTATTTGTTGGGTTGGTTGCTGGGATGGAAAATCAGTTTACGTGCCGACGAAGACCATTTTCGGGCATGAGAGTGCTCTTGGCATCCGACGCAAACTCGAGCCACACGCGCAAGTGGCTGCTTGGATTGCGTTCAGGCGGCGTTGAGGTGGCGTTGTTTTCTCTGTCGGTTCCCAACGACGACTGGTACTTAAAACACGGAATCGCATGCTTCGTACCGCGCGCCCATTTTCACAAGGTATTGTCTATAACGGGTAAGCTTGGATATCGCTTTTCCGTAACGGCTCTGCGTCGTGCATTGCGTTCTTTTGACGCCGATGTATTGCATGCGCATTATGCCAGCAGCTATGGATGGCTGGCGCGGCTCAGCGGATTTCAGCCCTATCTGGTTTCGGTGTGGGGCAGTGATGTGTACGTCTTTCCCCGCAACCCATTTAATGCCGCCCTTTTGCGCAAAAATCTCAACGATGCTCGAATGGTGTTTGCCACCAGCAAGCATTTGGCCGAGGCAACCCGCAAGCATACGCGCAACCAAGTAACGGTTGTTCCCTTCGGTGTTCCCGATCCGCTGCCCA
>JBEIVB010000177.1:0-3671 GCA_040374085.1 Flavobacteriales bacterium
GCATCTTACTCAACGTTTTCATCTCAAGGGTTTCCCAACAGCACGGTGGTGATGGTGGCGCCTTTTTGGGCGGACGTTGACACCCGAAATCCACAGTCGGGACTCCCCTACTATCGCCGTAACGCACACAGCGTCAGCGTTAAATGGGACCAGGTTGGGTATTATAGCTCAGCAGCCGACAAGGTCAACTCCTTCCAACTCATCATCTCCGATGGTACCGACTCCATCATTCCCGGTGGCAACAACGTATCGTTCTGCTACGGCGATATGCAATGGACAACGGGTGGCGCTTCCGGAGGAACCAATGGTTTTGGGGGAACGCCGGCAACTGTTGGAGCCAATGCCGGTGATGGTACCAACTTCATACAATTTGGACGATTTGATACCCTGGGAACAGGCTACGATGGCCCCGGTTCTGGCACCAACAACGATGGGATCAGCTGGCTCGACAACCAGTCGTTTTATTTCTCTACCAGCGACGCCACCAACATTCCGCCCATCATTACCGGCGTTGGTTACTGCGACACCGTTACCGTGTGTATGGGCGATACCTTGGCTCTGAACGTTGGATTCCTTTCTCCTGAAGCAGGTCAAATCACCAGCATAGCGGTAAACACCAATGGTGTGCCCGGATTTTCTGCCATCAACAACACTCCGGGCGAATCTGCCAGTGTAACCCTACAATTGGCGGGAACCCAAGCCAACATGGGGTATCACACCATTGTGTTAACCGGAACCGACGATGGCACTCCTGCTCAAAGCACCACCGTAAACCTAACGATACGTGTTGCAGAATTTTATCCTACCGCTGCCCATACCGATGCCGGTTGCAACACCAACGACGGCAGCATTACCTTAAATGCTACCCCTGCAGGAGTAGCTTATGAGTACAGCATTGATGGTATAAATTTCCAAACTTCGGGAGCCTTCACAGGCCTGGCGGGTGGTGATTTTACCTGTGTAATTCGCATTCCAAACGGTTGTCAATTCGATACCACCATTTCGGTCTTTCAGCCGGGTAACACTTTGCCAACCGCTACCAACAGCGGTCCAACCTGCTTGGGCGGCAACATCAGCTTGGGTGCAAACGTTGTTCCGGGCGCCACCTACAGTTGGTTTGGACCCAATTTTTCCTCAACCATTACCTCTCCCCTGCTAACCAATGTTACGGCTGCCATGGCCGGCACCTATTGCGTTACCATCAGCGTAAACGGATGCGTGAGCAACCCGGGTTGTACAGATGTGGTAATCTCGGGTCCGGTAGTGAATGCCGGCGCCGACATCACGGCTTGTCCGGGCGCTCCTATTCCCTTGAATGGAACCGCATCAGGCTCTGCCACCGGAGGAGTTTGGAGTGGAGGTGCAGGCGTCTTCATCAACCCATCGAGCCTCACAACCGCCTACCAACCTACACCTGCCGAGATACAAGCAGGATCGGTAACCCTTACCTTAACATCTACAAGCGGTTCATCGTGCACGCCTACCACCGATCAAGTGCTCATCACTTTTGTTCCCGGGCCTCAGGTTAATGCCGGTCCAAATCAAACCATTTGTGCCGGAACGGTGGTTAACCTTTCTGCCACCCTAACCAACGCTCCCTCTCTAACATGGCAGGTAGCGCCCGGAGGTGGAACTTTTGGAAACCCTACCGCCAACACCACCACGTTCACCCCCAGTGCAACATCCATTGCCAATGGGTTTGTAGGCATTGCCGCTGTTAGTGCAGCCGTTTCAGGTTGCCCTCCAGCCATTGACTCGATCCGCATCTACATCCGCAGCCTTCCAACTGCCACTATTTCGGGAACTGGATTTGTTGGCGCCGGCAGCACCAACTGTCCGAACTCAGCCGGAAACCTTACCATCAACACCACCGGCAATGGTCCTTGGTCGGTTGCTCTCTCAGGAGGCAGCACGATTACCATTAACTCCTCTCCCTACACCCTTAGTCCGGGAGCAGCAGGATCGTATTCCATTGTTACCGTTACCGACGCAAACGGGTGCAGCAAAGCCGGCACGGGAACCGCCAACCTAACCGCTGTGGATTATGCAGCCTCCAGCACGGTTGTACCCGACACCTGCAACCAAGGCAAGGGAGCGGTTATACTAAATGTAACCCTAAACAGCCTGCCTGCAACAGGCATCACATACACATGGACTGCCAACCCTCAGGTACCCAACCTACCCGGTAACGTAAATAACCCCACCAACGTGTACGGTTCCAACTACACCGTAACGGTTACCAATGCTGCAGGTTGCACCTTCAATCAGGCTGTTACCGTCAACCAAGCGCCTGGCATTCTTGCCGAAATCACAGCCGATACCCTAGCCGGATTCAATCCTCTTACCGTAACCTTTGGCAACAACTCAAACACCTTTGGGCAGCCCGCCACACGCTACGTGTACACCTTCGGAGATGGAACCACCTTGGTTACCCACCTTAAAGACACCATTGTTTCGCACACATTTAACACCGATACTGTATTTACTGTAGTGTTAACTGCCTTCAGGAACAGCGGCTGTTCAACAACAGATACTTTATATATTTCGGTTGAAACGCCCATCAACATCAATCCACCCAACATTTTTACTCCCAATGGCGACAACGTAAACGGAGTGTTTAAGGTAGACGGTGCAGGCATCCGCAACTTCACCTGTGCTGTGTTCGACCGCTGGGGCAAGAAGGTGTATGAGTGGACCGATCCAGCCAACGGTTGGGATGGAAAAGGAGCAGACACGGGTGTTTATTATTACATAATGAACTACGAGAAAAAGAAAGATGCATCGCAACAAACTCTCACCGGATTTGTGCAACTGCTTCGATAACAAAACGCCAGCTTGAAAAAAAGGCCACCCTTTTCGGTGGTCTTTTTTTTTGATTAAACATGCCAAAACGGTTGTCAATATACATGTACTCTACACCCTATTGTTCATGATTCTATCCGCTCCTAGAGAAGCTTACGTTTTAAAACAAATCCTTAATATTTATGAAAAAAAACACGGCTTTTCTCGAAATAAGCAACAACCATTTTCGATATCCTGTATATGCCGGCAATGAAATGCAGATGATATACTAGATGCTGAAGATCCTAAAAAAACACAGCGGAGGAGAAATCGGGCTGGCGAGCATTTCACATGATTAGGCACATTTTCAATTGCATCGAAGTTACCAGAGGTTTGGTCGAATAGTTGAAGGTAATCCTAGCGGGGTTTGCACTTGGTTCTTTTATTTTAAGCATCAAAACGAACACCGTGATCCCATCTTTTTCGGATACCAGCATACAATATGGCATACTAAGACAAAGAGCATTCAACCTCAGATGGGCCAACATGCCCGAAGGTGTGATTCCGCTGACCGCAGCCGATCCTGACTTTCCGGTAGCCACAGCCATCTCTGAAGCAATCTGCCGATTTGCGCAAGAACGTTACTTCTCTTATGTGCCTGCTGAGGGTTATCTGTTTTTTCGAGAAGCCATATCTAGGTTTTACCAAGAAAAAAGAAACCTGATTATTAGTCCATCGAATATCCTACCGGTTGACAGCGCTGCATTCGGAATCTATGCTGTCTGCAATGCTGTATTGCAAAAAGGAGACGAAGCAATCGTTTTTGATCCCGTTGACTTCCTATTCCGATATTGTATAGAGCAGGTGGGCGCCACAGCAAAACCCTTGGC
>JBEIVB010000166.1:0-4013 GCA_040374085.1 Flavobacteriales bacterium
CGGTTAAACGCCGCACGCGACGACCAATCGGCAAAGGCTCCGCGGGCCGCCACCACGGCGTTGCGCGCATCTTTGCGCGACGATAGGCACACGTTGGCAATGGTGCGGCCCGCCGCATTGCAGAGCGGATAATAGCGGCCGGATTCGGTGCGGGGAAACTGACCACCGATGAAAATTTTATACGTCTTCAAAACGGGAATTCTTGCCATGATGAAACATTAACAATGATGCAACTGTACTGGGTTAAAACTGAACATAGGGGAGCAAACCGTGCAATCCGCCTTCTCTTCCAAACCCACTTTCTTTATACCCTCCAAAAGGAGAAACCGGATCGAACTTGTTGTAGGTGTTGGCCCACACCACGCCGGCACGGAGTTGGGTGGTGAGGTTGAAGATCTTGGAACCCTTGTCTGTCCAAACTCCGGCCGAAAGTCCGTAGGGAATATTATTCGCTTTTTCAATAACCTCTTCAACGGTGCGGAAGGTTTGTATGGTAAGTACCGGCCCAAAAATTTCTTCCTGCACAATGCGGTGGCTTTGCGACACGTTGAGGAACAGCGTGGGTTTGCAGAAGTAGCCGCTGCCGGGCAAGCTGCACGAGCTTTGGTAGAGCTCGGCCCCTTCTTCCTGACCCAGCTTGATGTAGCGCTGTATGCTTTCGAGTTGTGCTTTGCTGTTGATCGCGCCGATATCGGTGTTCTTATCCATGGGGTCGCCCACGATGAGGGTTTCCATTCGGTCTTTTAGTTTTCGGATGACCCTGTCTGCAACGCCTTCTTGCACAAACAAGCGCGAGCCTGCACAGCACACGTGACCCTGATTGAAAAAGATGCCGTTTACAATGCCTTCTACGGCTTGGTCAATAGGCGCATCGTTGAAGATGATGTTGGCGGCTTTTCCGCCCAGCTCCAGGGTTAACTTTTTATTGGTTCCTGCCAGGCTGCGCTGTATGAGCTTGCCTACTTCGGTGCTGCCGGTAAACGCAATTTTATCCACTCCGGGTTGTTGCACTAAGCTAGCGCCTGCTTTTCCATCGCCGGTGATGATGTTCACCACACCCGGAGGCAAATCGCTTTCCTGAATCAGCTCGGCCAGCTTAAGGGCTGTGAGGGGCGTGGTTTCTGCGGGTTTCAGCACCACAGTGTTTCCGGTGGCCAGGGCCGGCGCAATTTTCCAGGCGGCCATCAGCAATGGAAAGTTCCAGGGTATAATTTGTCCGGCTACGCCCAGGGGTTTGGGGTTGCGGTTGGGGAAGGCATAGGGCAGCTTATCGGCCCAACCGGCGTAATAAAAGAAATGGTTGGCGGCCAGAGGCACATCCACATCGCGGCTTTCGCGTATGGGTTTGCCTCCGTCGAGTGTTTCTACAACGGCAAACTCCCGCGCGCGTTCTTGTATGAGGCGGGCAATGCGAAAGAGATACTTGCCGCGCTCGGCAGCAGGCATGCGGCTCCACACGGTGTCGTATGCGGTGCGCGCTGCTTTCACAGCTTTTTGCACATCGCTTTCTCCGGCATCGGCTACCTTTGTCAATACCTTGCCTGTAGCTGGATTCACGGTGTTCATATAGGCCCCTTTTGCGGGCTTCACAAACTTTCCGTTGATGAAGAGTTCGTATTGTTCTTTCAGGCGAATGTGTTTGGTGTCTTCCGGTGCCGGAGCATAGCTCCAGCCGGAGCTGAAGTCGAGCGCGGGTGCGGAGGTGGTTTTCTTTGCCATAATAAAAACGAATAAAAAGGTTAGGCGGTTTGCGGTTGAAGGGTGTGGGCCTCGCGAAAGGCTTCTGTGCTGCCGAACAGTTCCAACACCCGTGCACGGGCCAGGTTGCTGGCTCCGGGGTGCAGGTGGGCAGCATAGGAGCTGAAGGTCCACTGCCATCCACCGGTCATGCCGTATTCAAGGGCTTGCAGGTGGGTGCCCACAATCCAATCTTTTACTTCCGGAGCCTCGTGGCTGCGCAGGAAGGTAATACGCGTTTGTTTTATGCCCGGAAAGAGGCGTTGAAAAAAGTGCATCACCAAGCGTCTCAGGTGAGAACCCAAAAGCGTACCGCCCGGCAAGGCGGTTTGGTCCGAGAGCTCGAGGAAGGTGCCCAGGGTTTCGGTTTCGCGCGGGAAAGCTCCTTGAAGGCGCAGATGCGAAAAGATTTCCTGAGCACTGCGGGCTTTGAAAACCAGTTGCACCTTGCCCGGACTCAAGCAGAAGGCCAACACTTCGAAACAGGGCAAAAGCTCCTCCTGCATGGTGCGAAGTAGGTTTTTATAATCTTCGGGTTTTGAAACCGGTAAACACTGCTCGGGCCCCTCCCACAAAACCCTGCAGTATGAATCGGGCTCAGGAAACGGTTGAACGTGGATGGGAGCGGTTTGCAGGATCATCAGTCCTTGGAAAAGTAATCGCCGCTTTGGTACACGCCTGTTTTCTCTTTGGCAAGCTGCATGAGCACATCGTTGGCCAGGCTCGAAGCCCCAAACCGAAACCACTGGTTGCTCAGCCAGGCTGCTCCCAAGGTTTCATGCACCATTACGAGGTAATGCAACGCAACTTTTGAGGTAGAAATGCCTCCGGCAGGTTTCATGCCCACCATTTTACCGGTGTTGTAATAATGGTCGCGTATGGCTTCCAGCATAACCAAGGTAACGGGCATGGTGGCCGCCGGACTGATTTTTCCGGTAGAGGTTTTGATGAAGTCGGCACCGGCGTGTATGGCCAAATCGCTGGCCAGGCGCACGTTGTCGAGGGTTGAGAGCTCGCCGGTTTCAAAAATTACTTTGAGGCGGGCTTTTCCACATAAGGCTTTTATAGTCGCAATTTCATCAAACACAGCGGCGTATTCGCCTTTCAAAAAGTTTCCTCTGCTGATGACCATATCGATCTCGTCTGCTCCTTCATCCAGGGCGAAGCGGGTGTCGTCGAGCTTCACGCTCATGGGCGCTTGTCCGGAAGGAAATGCGGTGGATACGGATGCCACTTTTATGTCTGCCTGGCCCAGGGCTTGTTTGGCGGTGCGCACCATGGTGGGATACACGCACACGGCAGCCACGGTGGGTAAGCCGGGGTGGGCATCGTTGAGGTGGGCAGCCTTATAGCAAAGCTGACGTACTTTTCCGTCGGTGTCTTTGCCTTCGAGGGTGGTAAGGTCGATCATGCTCAGCGCCAGCTTTAGGCCGGCTTCTTTGCTGGATTTCTTTATGCTCCGGGTGGTAAACCGGGCGCAACGCTCGGCCACGCCCACTTGGTCAATCTGCGGTATGCGCCCCAAATCGGGCATGGATGGTGCCATGTATACAGGGTTCGGTTAAAGCACCAAAGATAACACGCTCAGGCAAGGAGGCAAACGCAAGTTTTTGCGCGCTTCCGGTGTTGCGGAGTGCATAATGTTTTTGTTTTATTTTTTTTGGTTATTGGATGCCGTTTGGCTTCGGCCGATCCAAATAAAGGCAATGCAGGCCCCGGCTGAGTTGGCCACCATATCCTGGTAGTCGAAGGTGCGATCTACAAAAACGGTGGCCTGAAGCACTTCCATCAACACCCCATAGGCAACGGCTATGAGCAAGAATGGCCAACGGGAGGCTTTGCCCTCTTGATTCCTGTAGCCTTTGTACAACAACAGGCATAAGACATAAAACAAAAAAGCATGGACCCACTTGTCCAACGATACGAGGTCGAACCAATGGTTGTTGGGTAGTTGTTTGCCCGGTATGCCGCACAGCAGGGCTATGAGCAACGCCCATGCCAGCGCCAAGCGGCGGTAAGTGCGGGTACTACGTTTAGTGGCCGATGAGGGCTTTGTATCCGGCAGCATCCAACAAGTCGTTCACCTCTGCAGGATTGTCCAAGTGCATGCGAATCATCCAGCCCTCGCCGTAGGCATCGGTGTTTACTTTCTCCGGGTTGCCTTCTAAGCCCGGATTGATGGCCAGTACTTTGCCCGAGAGGGGCATAAACAAATCCGAAACGGTTTTCACGGCCTCCACGGTGCCAAAGACTTCTTCTTTCGCAAGGGTTTCGCC
>JBEIVB010000214.1:0-2377 GCA_040374085.1 Flavobacteriales bacterium
CTCTCCATCAGCTTGGTAGACATAGCACTTTGTGGCCATTTTCTTGGTGTTGTAGCCGCGATTGAGGTAAACGCGCTCAAGGCTACCCTTTTGCCAGTACTTACCGTTCAATTCGGTTGCCAATGCTTGTAATGTGGTGGTGGTGGTGGTGGTCATGGTGTGGTGGTGTTTGTGTGTTTTGATGCTGCAAATATACAGCAGCGAATTTAATTGCAAAACTTTTTTGCAAACTTTTTCCAATCTGAACCCTAACTTGCTGAAAATCAGCACGATTATTTTTTAGGAACAGGGCTATTTAAGCCTCGAAATGGCTCAAAGTTGATGCTTGTCGGGGTTGTAGAGGGGGATTTGTCGAAGCAAAAAGAACAATTTGCCTTTTAAGGCATCCATCTCATCCTCCGTCCAAGGCGATTTCACCACCGCCTCGGAGCCTGGTAAGGTCTTCGTCTCATCGACTATGGTCGTTTGGATGGCATCCAAAAGGAACTCTGCCCACTCTCTGCGCAGGGTCTCAGCCGCATTGATGCGCTCCTGAACCGTGATAGTCTCAGGTTCTTCCACCTTGTTTGCTCTACCTTTTGCCATCAAAAGAGGATGTTAAGTTTAGTTGTATAACCGTGCTTCCGGTCAATCATCTTAAACCCCTGCTGAGGTCGCTCGAAAGATGCGCCTATGCGCTGAGCGTATGCCGAATACCCGATGCCGGATCCATTCACCATGCAGTCCTTCGTTGCCTCAAAGAGCTGGTGGTAGTGGCCCATGAAGTTGAAGTCTGCCTTTATAGTGGTGTTATACCTGCCTATCGCCTTGATGAGCGGAACGGTAAGTCCACCGATGCCGCCTCCATAGCTAATCGTATCCCCGTGCCAAAAGCGATTGACGTAGCCAAATACATCCACGTAAGCAAACAGACCATCCGGCACAACGAACTCAAAGCGTTTTTCCGTTTGGTAGTAGTCTTGCAGGTCTTTGTACATCATCCACTCGTAGCTGTTCTTGTGGCCGGTGGACACCCTCGGCTTCTTATTCGTGCGCCCGTGATTGCCATAGTTGCACACCACGACGATGCGCTCAAAGTTGCCGTGTTGCGCGTAAAAATCCAACGCGCTGATGATGCGCTTCTTTGCAAACCGAACCGCCTGCACCGGGCTGAGATAATTGCTCTCTTCCAACTCTTCGTGTATGTACCCCGTGATGAAATCGCCTCCAAGCCACACCACCACCTGCTTCACCTCGCTGCTGTGCCGCTCCTTATGCACGAGCTTCATGCTGTTTTGAATGCACCGCACCCAACGCTGCTCTGCTATCTCAAGGTTGTATTCATTTAACCCATTGATGGTGCGCGGGTCGATGTTCTCCTCGAAGTGCCAATCGGATAGCATAATCACCGGGCAGGCCTCGCTTTTGCCTTGGCTCAGCAATGGTTCAATCCTATGCACGTCGACGCGCTCTTTGATGACCACCAACGCATCGAATCGCTTCTCAGCCTCCTCTAATTTTATAAGTACGTGCTTGTATTTCTCGTTAAGCTGCCTTACCTTGGCCGATTCGCGTATAGCCGACACATCGCCCGCCACTCGCTCCTCCACCGTTGGTTCGGGCTTTTCTTCCTTCTTTGGCTTCGGCTCAGGGTTAGTGATTGACTTCAGAACCTTGTATGCAGAAGACTTGTACCGTTGAAAATCCGGGTGCTTCTCATCGCCCAGTACCTTCTTGGCCAACTGGTAGCCATTCATCCCCGGCTCATAAGCCTTTAGTAATATCTCCCAAAGGCCATTGTGTTTCTTGTTCATAAGCTAAAAGCGGTTAGTGTGCCCGCTAAAGCTCCGACTAAAAACCACGCCCACCACTTTCTTTTGTTTTTTTTAACAACGTAAAACTGTTCATGGTAGCTTGTAGTGTATGGGTTGCAGTTATCAATGCGAATGAATGCCTCGTCGGGTTTGAACAGATGTGGCCTATCTTCCACCGACATCGTGAAGTCGTTGTACACCTTTACTTTTATATCAATCGAATCGAGCGAAGCCTTCACGCTTGCTTTCATCCATTTGTCTTCAAACTCTCCCTCGATGTAAACCGTGTCGCGGTTTTCGGAGATGTAAGCCGTGTCTACCCTTATGATGGTGTCGTGTACGAACACCGTCTGCACCCGCACCGCGCTCTCGGTGCGCTTGTTCACCTTCAGCTCAGGAGCGGCTTGGCTCGGCTCCTGCCTCTTGACCTGCAGCTCCACCCGTTGCCCACCTTCGGGGTTCACGCTTGTTTTACGCGATATGAGCGCACTTTCCAACGGGTCTGAGGGTTTGTTCTTGTAGTGGTACAAAACCACCGTAGATCCGATGCAATACAGCGTAAGTATAAGCAGCACCGCATACAC
>JBEIVB010000215.1:0-2331 GCA_040374085.1 Flavobacteriales bacterium
CCCAAGATTTCATACTTGGTTTATTTGATCGCTTCAAAAACATACCAGGTAATAAGCCGAGTAACAATTTAATCTCTGGGTTATACTCGTTTAGATATGATGTTTGTATAATCGAAACTCCAGTTGTTGCAACGAGAAATGAATTTCGGACTTCTTTATTTTTCATGATTTTTTTTATTTTTAAGTAGCTAATCAAATATTATGCCATTATTTATTTTGCCTTTTTGTCACTCAATGGAAATGCACCAGGGCGCCGGTCAACGGAATCAATAGGAAGCCGGAGATGCTGTATGGCCATCACGTCTTATTCCTTTGTGCCCTTTGTGGAAAACCCTTTGTGCCCTGAGTGGTTACCCTCCCCGCCCCAGTCGCGAAAAACACATAAAGCTCCAAAGCCTAGCGCTGTGTGTCAACATCCCCACCCCTCATCAAGCTTTCGTTTTCCTGCCCTATCCTGCTTATCTTTGAAACGGGCCTGTGTTCAAACCGGGAGTTCAGGCCATAATCCACCTCAACAAAGCCCAAGAACTTTTCATTGAGGCATTAAACCCTAAGCACAAAGTTCAATCCAACACCCACCATCGTACTATTATGAAAAAAAAATATGCCTTTGTTTTGTTGCTGAGTTTGATGCATGCGTTTGTTGGCAGAAGTCAGGGTTTGTATTTCCCGCCTCTGAGCAATGCAGCCGCTTGGGATACCGTGTCTCCGGCTTCTTTGGGCTGGTGTGCGTCTGAGATTCCCAACCTTTATGCCTACCTTCAGCAGCAAGACACCAAGGGTTTTATTGTATTAAAGAATGGCAAGATTGCCCTTGAGAAGTACTTCGGCACCTTTACCAAAGACAGCCTATGGTATTGGGCATCGGCGGGCAAAACCATTACCTCTTTTTTGGTGGGCAAAGCGCAGGAAGACCAACTGCTCTCCATCAACAACCCAACCTCCACTTATCTGGGGGCAGGCTGGACAAACTGTACGGTGGCACAGGAGGCAACCATTACCGTTCGTAACCAGCTCACCATGACCTCCGGCTTAGACGACGGCGTGCCCGACAACAATTGCACCCTCGACACCTGCCTCACCTACCTGGCAGATGCGGGTACGCGCTGGGCATACCACAACGCCCCCTACACCCTTTTAGAGGGCGTGCTCACCAACGCCACCAGCACCCCCATAAACACCTACACCCAAACCAAGCTGAAATCGAAAACCGGCATGACCGGTTCCTGGGCCACCGTTGACTATGACAATGTATTTTTCAGCCGGGCAAGAAGCATGGCGCGATTCGGCCTGCTTATGCAAAACAACTGCATTTGGAACACCGACACCCTCCTCTACGACACCGTTTACATACACAGCATGACCCAAACCTCACAAAACCTAAACCGATCGTATGGTTACCTGTGGTGGCTAAATGGGAAACCTTCGTACATGGTACCCACTTCGCAGATCGTGTTTCCGGGCTCTTATGCGCCCGCTGCACCTGCCGATATGTTTGCCGGCCTGGGCAAAAACGGACAAATCCTAAGCGTATCAAAAAGCCAGGGGTTGGTGGTGGTGCGCATGGGCAACCAAATCAGCAGCGGCGCGGTACCCACCCAATTGTGCAACAGCATTTGGGAGAAATTGAATGCGGTAATCTGCTCCGCTACCTCGCTGGAGCCCAACACAGCTCCGGTGAGCCGTATGATGGTGTTTCCCAATCCTGCGCAAAATGAAATCACGATAAAACTTCCCAATGCCGATCCGTTTGAAGTGGAAATCCGAAATGCAATTGGACAAATTCTAATAAAAACTGAAAACGCAAAAACGGTGCAGACCTCAAACCTTTACCCAGGAATTTATCTGGTATGCGTGGCGCAAGGAGGAGCGCGCTTTGTAGAAAGAATCGTAAAGCTGGAGTAAGCAACAGGATTCCACTGCATAAACCATTTCACTCGAATGATTTATGCAGCGCGTTCACCGCATGGGAAACAAAATAAGGGAATGGGCCTTTGGATTACTTACGGTTGTGTCGAAAACCTTTCATCATTTAAACAATTGAAAGAACCCGCTCTGGGTTCGGTTATCGCCTGAGAAATTGGGACCAAAGGTTACCAGATAATAATACACACCGGTGTCTTTTCCCTGGGCCTGTAAACTAAAACTGTTGTCGTAGCTGCCGTTCTGGTAGATGCGGTTGCCCCAGCGATCCCATATTTCCAATGCCGTACCGGGATATTCTTCTATGTTGCCCACCACAAACTTATCGTTAATGCCGTCGCCGTTGGGGGTAATGATGTTGTAAAAAGCGGGATTGCAATCCGATTTCCGAATCACCTCAACCTCGTC
>JBEIVB010000228.1:0-1936 GCA_040374085.1 Flavobacteriales bacterium
CTGGGAATTGGCATTGTTTGGCGGTAATTCACTTTAACGCCATCTAGGCATATTTTAATGAAATTGTTTTCTCTTTCAGAAAGTATTTCCAAATCATCAATTGAATCGAATATACGGTTCTTCAATGCAGAGAGTGTGCTTGGCATGCTCGGCGTTTAGGAAAACATATTCCATTTGAGCACTTCATCTTCCTCTATTGCCCGCAAAGTCTGTTTGCCCAGCAATTCGCTCATAACGCTGGGTGAAATTCCATTCGCGGGCCTCTTCCATGTGAGGTCATCTGCCGTGACGATGTGTCCTGCCTCCATCTTTTGCGCCGCCACCAAACTTCTCCTTGCATTCCTCCGTGCTGGCTCTTCTTCTGGAAGAGCAGTTAAGGTGAAGGAGCCCAACAGCTCTTCTGCATACGCCCATTTTTTCCAAAAAAGCTTCATATCCTCCTTATCCATGGCGTGATAATGGTCGTTGCCGGGTAAGGTTTTATCATGGGTAAAGTGTTTTTCCACAACAGCAGCACCCAAGAGAACCGCTGCATATATAACTTCCATGTGTTGAGGCAACGTGTGGTCGGAGTATCCGGGCAAGGCTTTGGGAAATTTGACCATCATATCTTTGAGCATACCCAAATGTGCACTTCGATTTGAAGTTGGGTAGTTCAACACACAGTGCATCAAGCACAATGGATTTCCATGTCGCTCAATCAACTCCACCGCTTGCTGAACCTCCCATAGGTAGGCAGCGCCGGTAGAGAGAATGATGGGCTTACCAAAGGAGCACTGTAGCTCAATGAATGGAAGGTTGGTTAAATCAGATGATGATATTTTAAAAACGTTCATCAAATCATTCAAAAAGTGCGCCGATTCCACATCAAAGGGAGTGCTCATAAATTCGATGCCCGCTTTGTCGCAATGGATCTTTAATTCTTCGTACTCCTTTTTCCAGAATGAGTCGTATTTTTTGAAAAGCTCATACTGACTGCGCGTCGGCTCTTGGGTTATATCCCAATAATATGGACTGTCTTTGCTCGCAATGGTTTCGGCTTTATATGTCTGAAATTTAATGGCTTGGGCTCCTCCCTCCATCGCCTCGTCAATCAAGCGCTTGGCCAGTTCCATAGAGCCTTCATGGTTCACACCGGCTTCTGCAATGATGAAGGGCTTGCGAATCTCATTGGGCCTGTACCTCCCCAAAAATTCAGAAAATGTCAACATAAGGTTCGTTTACCAGGCAGTCCAGCCGCCTTCCACCAACATATTGTTTCCGGTTACATAACTCGATGCATCGGACAGGAGATATACCAGGGCCGGTGCAACCTCATGATTATAACTCATTCGATTTAGTGGGCTAAACTTCCCAAAATTGTGCTCAAACTTTTCTTCGTGGTTATTCCACACTCCATGGGGCGTTATCATGTTTACTCTTACCCCACTGCCTGCCCAATAGGTGGACAGGTATTGGCTAAGTGCAGCTACGCCTCCCTTGGAAGCAGAATAAGCAGCCGGGCACCCCAGAGTGGTGCCCTCGTAGAGATTTTGGTTCGGAGCAACAAGGCTGTACGTTGAGGGTAGGTTAACAATGGAACCGCTCCTCTGCTTCGCCATCTCACTTCCCAATACCTGACAAAGCAAGAAGGTTCCCTTTAGATTTACCTCCACCACTTTGTCCCAATTCTCTTCCGATACAAGTTCAAATGGCTCAAATATCAAATGGCTCTTATTTTGATGACCGTTTACCAAACCATCGATTTTCCCGAAACGTTCGAGTACCTCATCACGCAGCGCTTCTATCGAGGCTTTGCTGACCACGTCTACAGCAATTCCCAGGCAAGCAACACCAGTCCGGGACTCCAAGTCCTGAGCAAAGGCCTCTGGATTCGACTCGGGAATGTCTGCAACTACAACCGATGCGCCAAACTGCGCACAAGCTTCAGAAAAAG
>JBEIVB010000055.1:0-16504 GCA_040374085.1 Flavobacteriales bacterium
ATGACTTTATTATGGCTACCGAGCATGGTTATCAAACCGTGGTAGGAGACCGGGGAGGAAAATTATCTGGAGGGCGACGTCAACGCATTTCAATTGCACGCGCCATACTCAAAAATCCGCCCATCTTAATCCTCGATGAGGCCACCTCTGCTTTGGATACCGAATCGGAAAAGTTGGTTCAAGAGGCCTTAAGCAAACTCATGGAAAACCGCACGTCAATAGTCATTGCCCATCGCCTCTCAACGATTGTTAAGGCCGATGAAATTTTGGTGCTGCACCAAGGACGTATTGCAGAGCGTGGAACCCACCAATCCTTGATGCTCGCCAACGGCATTTACAGAAAGTTATACGAAATGCAGGCTTTTGCCTGATGCTTACAACCGAGTGGCTACCACCACGGGTTTCCGGTAGGTACTGCTCGTTCCATCTAAGTTCAACACCTCCAAAACAATTAGATACATTCCGATTTCGGTTTTGTCGCCCTCATCGGTAAATCCGTTCCAAACAAAGGCATCCTCGGTACCCAACAGGGCACCATCGGCCAGTTTTCGAATCTGCCTACCCACACGGTCATAAATGGCAAGGGTTCCTCGGTTACCGCCGGTTGCCTGTTTACAAGATATGAGCAACACATCCTGATAGCCATCGTTATCGGGTGAGAAAATTTCGGAGCTGAGGACTATGGGATTGGGGCCTTCGGCTAATTTTTGTGCCTGTGAATTTGCACCTGTAGGAGTTCCAAAACCAGAAGCGGAACTGGCAGATGACCAATTCGTGACCGATAACCCTGTGTCTTGAAACGTGACGCGCTCCAAACTTACCCCTTTGCTGCTGTTTAGCAAAGGGTAGTGCATGCTTGAAGTATATACAGCCCTATCTACCACGTTGTCGTTCCATAAACTCAAAGCAACGCTGCCGCCATCGATGTTCATCGAGGGAAACGAAGACATGCCCACCATGTTCTCGGGGTGTGGTATTTCATAATACTTAAACTGTATATCCGGATCACGGGTCAACACATAATGCTCGCCTGGGAAGGTCAAAAAACCAGTTGTATCGATGGCCGAAATGGAAAAAGGCTGGTTGGTTAGGGTGTCCCAACCCGACAAGCGCAGATCTTTCAAATCGAGCACCTTAGCAGATGCATTGTACACCTCCACAAAATCGCTGCCGCCTGTATATGGGTCGGGCAGTAACTCAGAGATCAGCATATCGCCGCTTTTGCATTGTTCCGGCAATCCAACCCTACAAGAGTCCTGCACAGAAAGCAGGTTTCCAACGCAATCGCTGATCGTCTTGCTTACCTTCAACCAATATTGCTTACCGGGTTCAAGCGACTGACTGAATCCGATAACCACCGTATTATACGAAGGAGCCTGTGGCAAAACTAAAATGGGTTGGAGGGAAGCATCGCCTAAGCGAAAAGCACCCGGATTGGACAAGGTTGACCTATCCAGAGGTTCGGAAAAGGTAACGCGGAGTTGATTGGCAGATAGCGGATATGCACGAAGCACCCGGGGCGGAACCGGATCGGGATTGGACGCCGCAACCGAGTTGCGCGATCCGGGGGTACCGCCAAGAGGCGACACACTCTCGCGCCAGTTCGAAGATCCGGCGCATGGATTTCTGGGGTCAATCTGCTCGAGACTCCAACCCCCATTGCGCTTTAGGCTGGTGGCATACCAGGCATCCGAGTATACAACTCGACTTATAACCTCGCCGGAAGGATTGAGCAAGGTTATGTCGGTTCCCGAATTGGTCAAAGAAAAACCATCCACCGCTGCCACCGAGCCAAAGGGCTTGAGCGCATCCACATCTGAAAAAGAGCTCAACAACAGATATCCATTTGCAGGAACAACGGCACAGCTTATGGGGCGACTCGAACCTCCAATCCGCAGAGACCAGTTCTGAAGGCTTACTGCACGATTGGTGGTGTTATACAATTCTACAAACTCAAGGGATGGCAAACCAAAAACGGGGTCCGGATCGGCCAAAATCTCGTTTACTACCAACTCAAACGGTTTAACCTGATAAAATGAAAAAACAAAGGAAGACTGGCTCATAGATGAATTGCCGGCACAGTCTGTAAAGGGCTGCGTAAGCACAAGCGTATAGTCTTGGTTGGAAGGCAAAGCCTGAGAAAAAACGAGTGTAACCGAGGTGCAGGTATATCCGGGCTGCACCGCAACTGAAGATGGATTGCCTACGCCTGGAATATCATAATAAGAAGTCTGTGATACAGTGGAAGAAAGAACCGGTTCTGAAAACTGCACTTCCAGAGCCGGTCCGTTTGTGCAAACATTGGCGATGCGGGGAGGCTGATTGTCGGGGTTACCGGAATTTACCGAGTTCAGGTAGCCTGGCGTGCCGCCCTCTTCTTGCAGGCTCGCTCTCCAATTGCCCAACCCTCCGCAGGGATTCGATGGGTCGATTTGCTCCAAGCTCCAACCACCGGCAATTTTGGCGGGATCTCTATACCATGCATCGGAATAGGCTATCCTATGAATTTCGTTGCCCAAACTGTCGTTGATGATCAAGGTAGTTCCACTGTTAGACAAAAAACTACCTAAGCCCGGAATGCGTATGATGTTGCCATAGGAAACAAAAGAACCAATGGCAGATTCCATCGGAATTACGGCATAACCGTTGGGTGCTATGCTCCCGGCAGGTATTACCTTGGAAGTGGAGCCATAGGTAAAGGTCCACTTGGTCAAGCTGATGGGAAAGGAAGAACGGTTGAACAGTTCTATGTACTCTGCATTTGGAAGTCCCTGCGACGGATCGGGGTCGGCCATGATTTCGTTGATGACCACCTCGAATGGCGCTGCTGGATGCGTGCTAAACGCCGCAGATTGAAGGGTTCCCTGGACATTGCCCGAGCAATCCTCCAATTGCCCATTGAAGGTGAGGGTATATACCACATTGGAATTGAACGAGGCACCGAACACAAGGGTTGCCGAATTCACAACCGAACCCGAGGTTAGCACTTGGATGGGATTTCCTATTATAGGACTTACATTGTAAAGGGCAGGATTTGAAATTCCGGACGCCAAAACCGCCTCAGAGAAACTCACCACCAATTGGTTGCTGTTCAGAGCAGAAGCAGAAGACAATTGGGGTAATATAATATCTGGATTGTTGCTGTTAATTGAATTTATACTTCCCGGCGTACCACCATCGGGGCCCTGGCATGCCGACCAGTTTGAATTGCCTCCGCATGGATTGGAAGCATCGCGAGCCTCCAGACTCCAGCCCCCAGAGGCTTTGGAAGGATCATCGTACCAAGTATCGGAATACTCCACCTCATGAAGGAAGGAACCCAGGTTTGTTTTCAGTTGAAGTCGGGTTCCGGTGTTGGTTAACGAAGATGTTGACAAACCGGTTAACCCCATGATGTTGGTTTGGCTGAAAAGCGCAAGGTTGCTCGGTGCAGTCAACAGCACGTAAGCACCCGGCGCAAGGGTATAAGTAGAAAGCGTGCGATCGGTAGAACCTATGGTTAAAACAAATCCTTCAAGCGAAAGTGTTTTATTGCATCGGTTGTATAGCTCTATGTATTCGGCATTCGGAAGCCCAACCGGTGGATCGGGATCGGCCATGATTTCGTTGATGATCAAATCAAAAGGCCGAGGGAAGTAAAAAGCAAGTGTTTGAGGGGCAACCATTGTGTTTGCTGCCTGATCGGAAACACCCGATACGGTAAGTTGATTTTCCAAGCCATTGTCCAAGCCAACCGAAGTGGTGAGGTGCACCAAGGCCGCGTTCACCAAATCAGGAGAAGCATTGAGGATAGGACCTAAGTTGTTGTTTAAGTTGAAGTTGCTTACCAGTGATGCGCTTGCCGGATCCACGGCCTCCGAAAACAAAACATCGAGGGTGGAGGGTGCTGCAACCCGAACCGATAAAACCTGAGGTGGTGTGGCATCTACTTGGATAGGACCAACGGAGATGTCGTCGAAAAAATGCTTCTGAAAAAAACTGGCCGTAGATTGTTTAACCAAGAATCCGAAATAAGATGAAGTGGTAAAAAGGCCATCGGTTACGGTTCCCTCTGTTACAAAGCTTTGACCTGTTCCGGTGAGGTCGCGTTGAAGGGTCCAAAGGTTGGCCGCATCCCGGGAGACTCTCAACTTGATGAGGTTATTAGAGGAAGATGTGAGTGCGTTATCTGATCCATCTATGATTTTTACGCCGGAAGTTCCGCCGGTGCGATACAGGGAAATTTCATCGGTAGTTCCGCCCATACGCACGAAGTAACCATTGGGCGAAGCGGTTAAGTCTGGGTTATCTGAAGTTAAAAATACGTCGACGTAATTGGTAGAGGAGGTGGCGAATTGAAGGTTGACCCACAGATCCCACTGAGCCGAGGTGGCGATGGTGCTTTGGGTAGAAAGGTAAAACGAGGTGTTGGTGGTGGTGTTGTCGGAACGGAGCTTTCCGCCGGAAACGACCCAGGAAGCGGCCGATCCGGACCAGGTAGGTGCTTGGGTAAAATCTCCGTCGCTGAAATCTTCGGTCCACTGCCCAAATGCATTTCCCGAAAAGGCGAAAAAAAGAATGGCAAAAAGGGTTGATAATCGCTTCTGCATTGGGTAAAAGTATCAAAAAAATGCTGTTACTTTTGGACCTGTGCCATTGTTGGAAGTCAAAGATTTTTCTCTTCGTTTCACCGGATCCGAAGATTTAGCCTTGCATCCTCTTTCCTTTGAGGTTGAGGAAGGCGAAGTGCTGGCTGTTGTGGGTGAATCGGGAAGTGGAAAATCCATCACGAGCCTTGCCCTGATGGGTCTTTTGCCCGGTTTGGCACCCGGATACCCGGGTGGTGAGGCTTGGCTTACAAAGTCAGACGGAATACGGGTTAGGCTGCCCGGAAATACGGAACACGATCGCATGCACAACCGGGGCAAGGTGGTGGCGATGGTTTTTCAAGAGCCAATGACCGCCTTGAACCCCCTCATGACACTGGGCAATCAGGTTATGGAAGCGGTGCTGCACCACCAACCTATGAGCGAGCATGAGGGAAAAGCCAAAGCCATTGAGTGGTTTCGGGAGGTGCAGCTGCCCGATCCAGAAACAACGTTTTTGAAATATCCACATGAAGTCTCCGGCGGCCAAAAACAGCGCGTGATGATTGCCATGGCTCTGGCAGGAAAACCGCGTTTGTTGATTGCCGATGAGCCTACCACCGCCCTAGATGTAACCGTTCAGAAAGGCATCATTACCCTTCTATGCAGCTTAACCCAGAAATACGGCATGGGCATGATCTTCATTACCCATGATTTGGGTCTGGTGAAAGAAGTGGCCCACCGATGCCTTGTTTTATATAAAGGAAAGGCTATGGAATGTCAGCCTACCGCCAACCTCTTCCTACAACCTACCTCCGCCTACACAAAAGCTTTGTTGGCCTGCCGTCCCATTTCCAATATTGGTGCCCGTCGTTTGCCCGTTGTGAGCGATTGGCTTTCCGAAGGCAGCAAGCAAGCCTCAAGCCCTGCCCCAGAAGCGGCCCCTCCGGATGAGGTTTTGCTCTCTTTGGAACAACTTTCGGTAAGTTATGCCTTACGGGGAGCTGGCAAAAATCAGAGCCGAACGGTGGTTCACGATGTTTCGCTGCACGTTTTCCAGGGCGAAACGCTTGGACTTGTAGGCGAAAGTGGGTGTGGAAAAAGCACGCTTGGAAAAGCCATTTCCGGGTTGGTTGATCCTTCGGCCGGAAGCATCAAATGGAAAGGGCACACCTTTGTTGAAGCTGCTCAAAAAAATGCACACCGGATGCAAAGGCTCATCCAGGTAGTATTTCAAGATCCTTATGGTTCACTTAACCCTGCTTTTCGCATCGGAAATGCGATTGAAGAAGTTCTTCAATTGCATCAACCCAATCTCAACCGCAGCGAAAGAAAAGCCAAAGCCATTGAGCTGTTGGAATCGGTTGGCTTGGATGCATCCGCCCATGCGCGCTTTCCTCATGCGTTCAGCGGCGGACAGCGGCAGCGAATCGTTATTGCACGGGCCCTTGCGGTTCAGCCGCAACTCCTCATTTGCGACGAAGCCGTGTCGGCACTCGACGTATCGGTTCAAGCACAGGTGCTGAATCTGCTCAACGATCTCAAAGAAAAACTTGGATTGAGTTTGTTGTTCATTACCCACGATCTCGGAGTAGCACGCTATTTCTGCCAACGCATTGCTGTTATGCAATCCGGTAGGCTGGTAGAGGTTGAACAAGCACAGGCACTTTTTGAGCATCCTCAACACCCCTACACCCAACAATTGTTGGAAAGCATACCGGGCCGATAACAAAAAAAGCCACCCAAGAATTGGATGGCTTCATCAGAAAGATGTTGTTCCGTTTAATTTCTGCGATCACCGAAGAAACGCAAGAGGTACATAAAGAGGTTGATGAAGTCGAGGTAAAGACTCAAGGCCCCCATCAACACCTGCTTTTTGCTTGATTCAGAACCTTGATCTATGCCGGAGCCAATCTCCTTCAGCTTCTGAACATCATAAGCGGTGAGTCCGGTAAAGATGGCCACTCCAAAGAAACTGATGATGTAATCGAACCCAGTGCTGCGGGTAAACATGTTGATGAGAGAGGCGATTATCAATCCAACTACACCCATCATAAGAATGTTTCCAAGACGGGTGAGATCGGTTTGGGTAGTGTAACCTGCAACTGCCATTACCCCAAACATGATGGAGCAAACCGCGAATGTTTTCATTACACTGGCTGCAGAGAACACCAACAAAACAGTGCTTAGACTGGCGCCCATGGTAACTGAGTAGGCGATGAAGAGGGTTAGAATTACCGGATATGAAAGGCGCTGCAATCCAAAACTCATTACCAAGATAAAAATCAAGGGTGCAAACATAACCAGCATACCGAGTCCGGTGCGACCTGTTTCGTTGAACATCATGCGCAGAATGCTCTCGTCTGTGGCGATGTAATACGCGGTGAAGGCGGTGATGCTGAGGGCGGCAAACATCCAGGCGAATACGTTGGCCATAAATGTTTTGCTCATGCCTACGCTCTGGGTTTCAGAGGCGGTAGTAAAATTCCAAGGTGTGCTCATAGCGTGAAAAAAAACGTTTGCGAAATTAACTCAAATATCGTGCTTATGTCGTGGATTAACGGAAAGCAGCTTGTTAAATTGCCATAATGAGAAATGTTGTCACCTCCTTAATGCAGTCTGGCAGAAATGAGGCGCATAAACTCCGAGCGGGTGGCTTGGGTTAAAAACTCGCCCGTAAAGGCTGAGGTGGTGGTGGCGGAGTTTTGCTTTTGAACCCCGCGCATCTGCATACACAAATGGGAGCATTCTACCACAACCGCAACCCCAAGAGGTTGTAAGGTATGCTGAATGCAGTCGCGGATTTCAGTGGTGAGACGTTCTTGGACTTGCAGCCTGCGGGCAAAAGCATCTACCACGCGAGGAATTTTGCTGAGGCCAACAATGTGTCCGTTCGGAATGTAGGCCACGTGAGCTTTCCCAAAGAAGGGCAGCATGTGGTGCTCGCACATCGAGTACAACTCAATGTCCTTCACCACCACCATCTGGCGATATTCCTCTTTAAACATCGCAGACCTTAGGATATCGGCCGGATCCTGATGATAGCCTTGGGTTAGAAACTGCATGGCCTTGGCCACGCGCTCCGGCGTCTTAACCAGGCCTTCGCGCGTGACATCTTCACCCAATTCCTTGAGCACCTCTTGATAATGACTGGCTAACCTTAGCGTGGAAAGCTCGCTGTATTGTTCCATACGTGTGTAGCCAACCGGCTCGAAATCGAGGTCAATCATACGATTTTTTTGGGTCTCCTTATGAAACAACGCATCCGTTGTTTTGTTTCCGGCAGGAAAATGTGCAGCGGAAAAACGAAGACAGCAGGGCTTTACTCTCCGTAATAGGTTACACTGTTGTTCTCTGTTTCGAAGAGTTGGATGCTGTGCATCGTGCAAGGAAGATGCTGAAGCGGGCCTAAGAGTCGATTCCAAATCGCTACGGCAAGCACTTCTGTAGAGGCCATTTTCCCTGACATAAAAGGAACATCGAGGTTTAGATTCTTGTGATCCAAGGCATCCAGGATCTCCTCTTTGATGATGCGGCTCAGGTCTTTGAGATCAACCAGATAGCCTGTTTCAGGGTTAACCACTCCTTTCACGGTTACCAGCAAGGTGTAGTTATGCCCATGCCAATTGGGATTGGCACATTTGCCGAAAACCGAGTAATTCTTTTCGTCGGACCAATCGGGCCTCCAAAGCTTGTGAGCCGCGTTGAAATGTTCTTTTCTGGTGATGTAAACCATAAGACTTTAATTGTTGCGTAAATTTGCACCTATGCACGCTCCTGCTTCCATGCTGATTTCGGTTGCCACCCGCAAAGAGGTGGAACCATGGTTGAGCCAGCGCGCACAAGTGAAACAACATTCTCCTCATCTGGTTCAACTCGAGGTACAAGATAAGCAGGTTTATGTTCTTTTTACCGGGGTGGGCATGATGCACAGCGCCATGCATACCGCGTTGTGCATTCAGCAGCATAAACCGGAATGCATATTACACATTGGCATTGCAGGTTGTTTCGATGCCCAGATGCCACTGGGCTCACTTGTTCGGGTTTTGGGAGACGGGTGTCCAGACATGGGGGCCATCAGCCCAAACGGTTTCATTGGACTTCGTGAACTTGGTTTGGCAGATGATTTATTGCTGCCGTATGGCGCGGATGGATTGGCGGCAGATGCTTCTTGGCCGCGCTGGACATGTGTTTCCGGCTTGCCAAGTGGCCGCGGCATAACGGTAACGGCCTCCGGAGGCAGCCGTGAACAGATTGCTGAGACCCTGAAACGTGCTGAACACCTTCACTCAGAAGCTCCATTGGTAGAGACCATGGAAGGCGCAGGCTGTCAGCTGGCCGCGCAGTGGTTTAACCTTCCCTTTCTGCACGTCCGCGCGATTTCAAATCACGTTGAACCTCGAAACCGCAACAATTGGAACATGGATGGCGCGTTGGCTTCACTTGCTCAATTCCTTCATCATGCCTTAGCCGATTGGGCCGCAGAATCTTAACGGGTATGCATACATTTTCAGTAGGATTCTCTCCTTGCCCAAACGACTGCTTCATATTTGATGCGTTGGTTCACGAAAAAATACCCTTGGATGGATACCGGTTTATCCCGGTAATGGAAGATGTAGAATCGTTGAACCGAAGAGCCCTGGGGCAGGAGATGCAACCAGACCTTGCACTTCCCATCTGCAAGCTCAGTTACCATACACTCTTGCACACCCATGGGGCATACCGGCTGCTCGATGCAGGTTCTGCGCTTGGAAGAGGGTGTGGTCCATTAATTGTGTGTAAAGCAGGAGCAGGAATACGTTTGCATGATCGAAATCGCCTGAGCATTGCCATTCCAGGAGAATACACTACTGCTAATCTCCTGCTCAACCGCTTTTACCCGGGCTGGGCAAAAACCCAAATCATGCTTTTCTCTGATATTGAAGATGCCGTGGCAAATGGCAGGGTTGATGCGGGCCTCATCATTCATGAAAATCGATTTACATACGCCCAAAAAGGCCTGGTAGCTTTAGCCGATTTGGGCACGGTGTGGGAGCAAACCACCAACCTCCCGATACCCCTTGGATGCATTGCCATCCGCAGCGATTTAGCAGAAGCACATGGTGCTGATATAAATCGTTTGATCCGGGATAGTGTTGCCTATGCATTCAACCACCCTGAAGAACCCATGGCGTTTGTTCGAGACCACGCCCAAAGTATGGATGCACAGGTAATGAAAGCCCACATCGATTTATACGTAAATAATTATACCCTTAGCCTGGGTGAAGAGGGAACAGGAAGCGTGAAAAATCTGTTTCAGGCAATGGGTCATACGTTTTATACACCCATTTCCTGAGCTGGGCATTAGATTCCACTCGAAACATCGTACAAGTCGATAGGAGGTGCACCTGAGATGTGGCCTGTGCACCTATACACCACTTTGCAGGTCAAAAGCTGATTGCAAATTGGGGCAACATTACCGGCCGCATAATCGCATACCCCCAAGGATCTACCGGTGAGGCTGAAAATGGCAATGGGAGAGTTTTGACGGTTATACTGAGCCGTAAAAACGGTTTCTCCGTTGAGCTGACACTCGGAGATTACCCCATTTGAAAAGATCTCATAGAGAATGGCAACCTGTGTTTTTTTGGGGTCATGCTTTTCACAGCCCATCGAAATAATGGCCCAAAAAAGGCCGACAAAAAAAACGCGCTTCATCATGGGATATCGGATATGGCGAGTGAAAAATACACATCGTGATTCAACCATTCATCACGCATGAGTGAGAACCTAAGACGACCGGGCTCCTCTTCGCCGTCTGCTTGTTTCAATCCCAATTTTTGCAAGGCCATTTTGCTGCGCAAGTTAGACGCATGGAGCTCCCAATCTACCTGTTGCACATACTGAAAGGCGAGCCAAGCCGATGCGTTTCAATTTCAAATTGGTACCGTTTCCCCAGGCATCTCTTCCTAAAAAAGTATAACCGAATACTACTTTTTGCTGATGAGGATCCCATTTGTAAAAACGGGTGCTGCCGATGCAAGAGGAAGTTTGATCTTCGTAGACAACAAATGCGCCGCCCATGTTCAATGCCTCCTCAAAAAAAGCCTCAAAAACGGAGCGTTCATATCGATTGTACGCAGGATGCTGAGCCCATATTAGAGGATCAGAAGCAACCGCATACAAGGCATCGAAATGATGCACTGCAAGTGGTTCAAACCTTAGGCCCAGCCCAGTTAGATGCGGATTAGGGAAGGGCGGATGCACGGTTAATTGCTTTCTAGGACTTTAAACAGCTCGTCGAGCTTTGGGGTAAGGATGATTTCAGTTCGCCTGTTCTTGCGGCGAGCCTCGGCACTGTTGGAAGGATCAATTGGAAGAAACTCTCCGCGCCCTGCAGCCTGAAGCCGGGTTGGATCCACCTTATTGCCACCCGTAAGTATCTTAACAATGGAAGTTGCCCGGAGTACACTCAAATCCCAATTGTCCTTGATTCCTCCTCCTGCACCATTGAATGGGACATTGTCTGTATGCCCTTCAATCATAACATTTATGTCGGCATTGTTTTCCAGCACCTTGGCTAGCTTTCTAAGAGCCTCAACGCCGCGCGGGTCAACATTTATGCTGCCGCTGGCAAAAAGAAGGCGCTCTTCAAGAGAAACGTACACCTTGCCATTCTTTTGTTGAATGGTAAGGCCCTGGTTCTCAAATCCCAACAAGGCCTCAGAAACCTTCTTTTTCAAGATGGCCACAGCGCTGTCTTTTCGCGAGAGAACGGTTTGCAGTTCTGCCACTTTCGCGCTGCGTTCTTGTAGATCTTTATTGGCCTGAGCAACCTCCTCTTCCAGTTTCTTCACGCTTGCCTGCCGAACATCCAGCTCTTCTTGAAGCTTTTTCAGTCGGTCTTCACGTCGCTGCAATTGCTCTTGGGTTAATTGCAAATCGCTCACCAGTTTTCGGTTCTCGCGCCTCGTCTCAGAATCAAGCTCGCGGTTCTTCTCTATGAGCAGGTTATATGTTTCATTCAACTTATCGTAATTCTTGGTGAGCATGGCCAAGTGCTTCCCTTGCGCCAGAGTATCGCGCTCCAGACCTTTTACCTGCTTTTTAAACTCATCGTTCTCCTTGCGGATTTCCGCACTGGATTCTTGGCATTCTCTCGCCTCTGATTTCGTTCGAGACAAATCCTCTTCGCATTGCTTGCCCTTCATCTTTGCCTCATCCAGCAAGCGGGAAGGCACGCAGGCCTGAAAAAGAGAGGCTGAACCAGCAGCCAGAATCAACATCATGAATTTCCTCATACAACGGGACATTGTTACCCATCTACAAAAGTAAACGCCGACAATACCCCAAAACGGTGGCTTTCGAACAGAAATGAACACCTGCCTGTTACAAACTGCAGCGCCCCCACCAAAATGGCAGGGGCGCAACAGACCAGAAAACTATTTATGAATTTGTTTACGGAAGCAGAATCTTTAACGTTTGTGCTCCTGAAAGGGTTTGAAGGCGAACCAGGTAAACCCCTTGAGCAGTTTGTGGAACAGCAATTTGCTGAACACCAGCTTGAGCAGCACCCTGATGACGGAAAATAACCCTACCCGCAAGATCAACCATTTCCATTTGGAAGGCAGTTGATTCACCGGAGTAAATCAGATTGATCATACCCTTTTGGGCATTGGCTGCCCAAGTCTCAACTGAAGCGCTTGAAGCGGTTGAGCCTGTTGGTTCGAAGTTCAGGAAGAATCGGCCATCGTATTTACCTTTAGATAGGGCAACGTGTTGCGCTTCTCCTTTGTTGAGCACGGTGCGGGTATTCAATACCACATCCACCAACACAGCTTCAGCCTCTGTATTCCAACGGTCTTTCCCGGCAGAATAAAGGGTAACTACACCATCCTCAAATGTTTCCACTGAAAGAGGAATGGAAACACCCTCTTCTAGTGAACCTATCTCCTTTATGGCCATGGCACGGTTACCGGCCATAATGCTGATGGTTGGAGCTACCTGGCCCGGTTGAGCAGGCACACGGATGGCATCGCCTTCCACAACGTATCCTTCGTGACCGCGGTTGGTCTGATAAAGAATGGCCTCATCGTAATTTGAACCTTGCTTAGCACCGATTTTTATAAGGTTATCCCATGAAATAGGAGCACTAAAGAAGGTGGATAGTGATGATCCAAAACGTATGCTGTTGTTGGCAGTCAAGGTTGCAGCCCCTGAAGCCTGCACAAAAAAGCCCTGAGAGGTGTAAATGGTATCGGTTGCACCCAAGGTTCCTATAACTCCATTGTAGTAGCCATAATTTCCTGAAACAGGAGACCACACATAGTATGCTGCACCCAATGAAGGATTGAGCGACTTAAACAAGGACCAGCGAATAGGAGAAGGATAAGGGTTGCCAATCAGGTTGAACCCGTCGTTGGTGTTGGTAACCGGAATGGAAACAGTTCCAGAGGTAGCAGATCCCACTGCGTCTATCACGCGGGAATGCGGTGACCCAAAATTGGCAAAGAAACCTTTACCGCTCGTTAGGGTTGCACCAAAGGCAGATTCCCAGCCGGGGATAAACGGACTTGCCAGGTGGGCTTCATTGTAGGTCCAAACTGTTGGGAAAACAGCGGGTTGAGGTGCCCAATTCGCAGAATTGTAAACGTAAGGATAAGTACCCGCCACATTAAAATCATCACCCCATCCTGAACTGGCTGTAGAAGAGCCGGTAACCGGAGAGGAGATAAGGTGAGTAGTGCCGGAAGCAACATACCGTTCAACCGTAATATCGCCGTTGATGGCTCCGGTATTATTGCCGGGAATGCACCCTGTGCGGCTTGCGTTGGATTTTAATGTAAGGAAGTTGTTGGCATTCAGATTGGTGCCATTCAACGTCAATAGGCCAAATACACCCAAAGCATGGGTTAAATCAACCGTTGAACCGGGCCGGGTAATGGTTAGATTGCGCATTCCCGATCCGCCAAACTTTAAATTGCCAATGCTGCCGGAACCTGTATAATTCAAGCTTCCATCAAAAGTTCCAAACGGCAGAAACTGGCCGCTGCCGCCAACACTTCCATCAATCGTGTGGGTTAGGTTGGCTGCATTGAAACGGAGATTTCCATTTAGGGTAAGGTTCTTAAATACCAGATTGCGAGCAGAAGACAAAGTGGTTGAAGCTCCTACCGTTACACCGGAAGCAGAGTTGGTATTGAACAAATAAGCACCCGTTCCAGCCACTACCTGATTACCACTTTTTGTAAATGAAACGGAACCGTTGTTTATGGTAACCGCGTTGGTGGAATTGTTGCTTACATCACCACTGATGGTGAGTACCGCACCTGCTGTTTGGTTTACGGTAAAGGTACCTACAGAAGACTGTGTAAAGTTGGCGACCGCAGCATTTCCGCTGTTGGAAACGGTTACCGTTGCACCAATGGTGAGGTTAGCGTATGTACGACCATCAAGGTCGAAACCACTTGCTGTATTCCAAATTTGGTTGGAACCAGACTGGAACTGAACTACACTCGAAGGAGCAGAAGCTACAAATGGAGCGGAACCGGCACCGTGGGTGTAGGTAGCTCCGGATTCAAACACCGCCGAGTTGATGGGAGCAGCAATACCAAAGGCATTGCCCGTGAATCCGGTTGCTGTGGCAAAATTTGAGCCCGATTTAAAACGCAGGCTGCTTGCCGCTCCACCTTGGAAAGTATTGGAAGTTGAGGTGGTTACGTTGCCAAAAACAGAACCTGTTGCAGCCGAACCCAACACTACACTAACAGAGGCTGAGGTGTTGAAGTTTAGACTTGAACCGGCAGATACCAATAGGTCGTTGGCAGCTGTGTTTCCATTGATGGTTAGCGCACACGCGCTCAACCCTTGAAGGGTAACCTGTGTTGCATTCGTAACCTGAAGGTTGGCGATGGTTTGCGAAACAACACCATTCACCACCACATTACCACCGGCGTTGAAAACCAACACATCGTTGGTTGAAGGCGCGGTGCGTGCAGGTGTCCAGTTTGCAGCGGTGGTGAAGCTAAACGGACCTGCGCCGCTTTGGTTAAACACATAGGTAGTACCACTGCTTGAGGTTGTAGCATTACCATTTGCAAAGGTTGCGGTACGGTAATTTTCACCTCCAGCTTGGCCACCATCGTTGTACTCATATACTGCAAAATGATAGGTTGTACCAGCGGTAAGTCCGGTTACAACTACACTGTTGCCGGTTCCGTTGTACACAACATAATTGCCTGAGCCCAAAACAGCACCGCTGCCAAAAGCGGCGTTTGCTGAATAGGTGCTGCCGTCAACAGGATTCGAATTTACAGCACCTCCGGCACGGGCTACCACAACGCGCTTTGCACCATTGCCTGAAGTGAAGTTAGCGGTAAGCGATCCTGATGTGATGCTGGCAAAAGTAATGTTGCCAATAGAAGTTGGCTCGCTGGCAAGGGTTACACCCAAGTTACCCGTACAAGATGCAAGTTGTATTTCTCCTGCACCTGGATTCGAGGCTACGAAGTTCTGAACGCCACCGGTTGGAGTACCGATTTGTACATTGAACTCGTAGTGCAAAATACCCGTAGTTGTGATCTGAGCAATCAACACACGGTTGGCGGCGGTTGTGCCCATCGCACCTGTAAGCGCTGCAATGGAACCGTTGGTGGTGGAAAAGGAGTTTGATCCACCGTTGGTGTTATCAAACATGGCAAGGTCGCCTGCGGTAAGACCAACAAATGTAGGATCTTGAACACTGGAAAGAATGAAGCCATCCTGAGTGGTAAGTGGAATACCTGCACTTGGATCGTTGTTGGCAAGAATTCCATTGGAATTCACAATGTTGGCAACACCATCATCTTCTGTCTTGAAGATGCCGGCACAACTGTTTGCACCAGCCAAAGTAGCACCACCTACCGTGAAGTAGGAGTCTAGCATCACAGAGTTGTCTGCGGCCTGAGCTTTTGTCCAGTTTGGCTTGTAGCTGCCCCGGTCTTCGTTGTTGAAGAAAGAGGTTGTGGTGTTTAGTACCAAGGCATGGCCCGGTACACCGTAAAGCGCCTGGAATTTATAACCGGGCAACATGTCGGCGTAGATGCGGTAGGTTACAGCACCTATGGGTAGGTTTCCTCCAAAATTTGCATTGCTGCCTATAGCATCGGCTACATTAGACACGTAGTACTTCTCTACTACAATGTTTTCCAATCCGTTTTGAGCATACGCTCCCTGTATCCCCAGCCATACGGCAAGGGCCATCATAATCTTTTTCATATTTCAGTGTGTTTTTCCCTTCCTGAGAAAGAAGTTCAGATTATTGACAGTTTTGATTAAACTGACCCAACAACTGAAGGAAATCCACGTTGTTGGTCAAACCATCGCCGTTGATGTCTGTAGGGCAAGGAAGCAAACCAAGGGTGATGGACTGCAGTGCGTTATTGGTGTTGTTCCTGAAAATGGTTTGAACAGACCAGTCGCTCATCCAAGACTTTTTGCCTGCTTCAAAGGCACCGCGGTAGTTGGCCGGAGTAAAGAAGCCATCGTTGGGGGCACCAACTGAGGTGGCAAGTGATGGAGAAGGAACCGGATTGTACTTATCGGTGATTGCGTTGGTGGAGGTATTCATGGTATATGCGTAGTCGAACCCGGGAACTGCATTAGCTGTTGTGTGAATCACGTTACCATCGTTGCCAAACTTGGTGTTATCTGCAGCAAGTGCCAGGGTAGCACCACTGCCGGCAGTAGCATTACTAACACCAGTGGTTACGGCATAACGATTGTCAATAAAGGTGTTGCTTGAAACAACTAGCGATCCTGCGTTACAAGAACCAATTGCAGGGGTAAACCAGTTGTGATAAGCCTCACAACCACCGGTGCGTGTTCCTAAGCTCTTAACAAAGTTTGCACCAATGCGGAAGTTTGAAAAAACAGAATTGTAAAATTCACCCTCGGTGAATTCCTTTAGGTTAAGGGCAGCA
>JBEIVB010000137.1:0-5415 GCA_040374085.1 Flavobacteriales bacterium
AGATGGAATAAAAAAAGGCATTGGTGGTTTTTTGCCATGCTTTTAAGCATATTTAATTTCATAAGTGCCTTTATACCCCCATTCAATGCAATCCAAGGAGGAAATTTTTGCAATCAATTAAATCTTTCCATTTCCGATTGTATTGGTTTTGGATTTTCCAATGCAATCTGGAGCTTCTTGCTGTTTTTATTCATCACAACCATTCCGTTGGTCAGAAAGTTCAGTGTCAATTGTAGACATACAACTTTCTGGAAACCCTAAAGATTTATCGTTATGCCTCGTTTGTTCATTTTCGCCATTGGTGGCACAGGTTCAAGAGTTTTGAAATCCCTCACCATGCTGCTGGCCTCTGGTGTAAAGCCAAATTCCAACAAGGAGTTTGAAATTGTTCCCATCATTATTGATCCGCATAAATCAAATGAAGACCTAAAGCGGACCGAGAGGCTGCTTAAGAACTATCAGTCCATTTCGGAGGAAGCAGGTTTAGACAATGGCTTTTTTGCTACTCGAATCACCACACTCGACAAGTTGGTTGCTACTCAAAACAGAGTGTCCAGCAGCTTTACATTCAATTTGCAGCAAGTAGCAAACACCCGCTTTCGCGACTACATCGATTTCAATCAACTTCAAGAGCCAAGCAAAGCATTAGCTGATATTTTGTTTTCCGGCAAATCAATCAATAAAAGGGGCGAGGAGGTTGATTTGCTGGACATCGAAATGGATATTGGTTTTGTTGGAAATCCAAACATCGGGAGCGTCGTTTTGAATCAGTTCAAAGACTCGGACGAATTTAAGGAGTTCGCATCCAATTTTAATTCGGATGATCGTATTTTCATCGTTAGTTCAATTTTCGGAGGAACTGGTGCAGCCGGCTTTCCAACCATATTGAAAAACATAAGAGATGCCATGAACAACCGCAATATTGATGGCAAGGGATTTTTGCAAGATGCCAAGATAGGGGCACTCACTGCAATGCCCTATTTCAATATTGAAAAGGAAGCAAACAGCCCAATACAAAAATCAGATTTCATTGCAAAAACAAAGGCTGCATTGCATTATTACAAGGACAACGTTACGGGCAATAACTCGATTAACGCCTTGTATTACATTGCCGACGATTACAGCGGAAAACCCTATAAAAACGACCCTGGGGACAATGGACAAAAGAACGATGCTCACTTCATTGAATTGGCCTCTGCACTTGCCGTTATTGACTTTTTAGAGATACCTGATGCGCAATTGGCATGTGCAGGAGGAAAGGCTTTGACCCCAATTTATAAAGAATTCAGCATTCGGTTGGATTCCCCTGACCTTAGTTTTTCGGATTTAGAAGATTACACCGAACGTAAAATCAGTTTACGCCTCTCTCAGCTCGCATTGTTCAGGAAATTCTTAAACGAGCATTTTCGTAATTCAATTGAAAAGGAGGCTTGGAGTAACGATAAACCTGAGATTGGAAAGAGCTTTGCAGACGATACGTTTTACCGAACCAATGTTTCAGAGTTTCTGACATCTTTTGGTGAATGGCTTCAAGAACTCTCACAAAACAGAAGGGGCTTTTCTCCATTTAATTTGGATTCCTCCATGGATGCATTTATTCAGGGTAAAAGCGTAAAAAAGGGATTTTTTACCGGTAAGCTGGACTATTCAACCTTTGATGATCGCCTTAGTAAACACTCTAAAGGAAAGACCTACAGCTCTTCTCAGCAGAAACTGATTAAACTCTTCTTCGAAAGCACAGAAGATATCCTTACCTCAAAATTTGGCTTGAAAAATTAATCTTATGGGTAAAGTTTTTGGTTACACAAAAAAGGGGGGGCAGCACTGGTTTAATTCAGATGCTTATTCCGACAAAGAAATTGAGGCTATTAAAGATCCTGAAGGAGGCAGTGAAATTTCTTTGCCAACGGCAATACCGAGTCCATTTGCAAGAATTGATCTCGTAAAGACGGCCTTCAAGAACCTTGTTAAAGCACCCAACCTAAAAGCGTATACGAAAGACGGAAATGTGGTGGCGAGCCGAGATGATGAGAAGCTGGTTTCAGACAGTCTCGATCTTGCCGAAATCATGTTTAACATAGACAGCATAAAGGATAAAGTTAACATTATAACATGGGATAGGGAGGCTGAATTGGCAAACCTAAAAACCAGCTCACCCGCTCATCGACGTCTTGCAGAGACCTTTGAGTTGTATCTGGATCAAGACAAGCAATCCTACAATTTTGACTTGCTGAAGCGTCTTTACCTCATAGAATATGACCACAAAATAATTGGCTGTACCTCACCAACCACCCTGTTTTTTTCTACTGCCAATGATTTAACTCATGCTCAAATAAAACTCACCAAGAACGACTTAACTTTTGATGATCAGTACCAACCTCTTTATGAGCGCGATGTTGAGTTTCAGAAGTACTTCCATTTACTTTTTAAAGCCAATCCGCTGCTTTCTCAAAAGCTCTCTGTAGTTGGGGAGTACCTTGCTAAACATTTGAATATCCTCGATAAAGTTAATCACGCACTATACGAGGAAATTAAAAATTTGAAGGCCGAGGATTTTTATTCCCGTTATTCTGAGCTTGATACCGGAATTTCCGGCAGTGTTATTGAGATCATTGGTGTCCCATTGCGGAAAAGAAAGCGAGAAGACATATACTCTTCAATTGCTTCCAGCGACTTCGTAATTCAGTCAACAAAAGCGCAAGACGGACTCATGCCTCTCGTCTTGCAAAACGAGTTGAACAAACCTTTTGCATATGCCAATGATGTATGGGACAAGGCAATCAAAGTTCCATATCGCGACGATGAGACGGTTTTGGGAAAACGTTGGTTGCCTGAGGTTCGAATTCAGTATCCCTATTTGACGGTAAGTGATTTCTTAGAGCCTTATCTAATTCGTTTGGTGTATCCAATAAACAAAGACAAGTTCTTTGATGGCAACCTTGTTATCGGGTCTGGTGATGATGCACATGGATATCTACTTCCACTCAAGAAGCAGTTTTTTGATTATTTCTCATCGGAAGATTTGGTCTCATCCCTTCCGGGTAAACCTCGTATTGACATGGTGCAAGGTGCTGCGGGTTCCGTGAAGGTTACACTGCACATCCCAATCGCAAAGCAAGGTGAGTATGTTGCGTTTGAGCGGCTCTACTACCAGACCTCGGATAGTCCCAAACCAGACGAATACAACAATAAGGGCGTAATTGTTGAACATCAATTTGGAATTACGTTATTTCCATTTATCAAAACCGGCAACCCTAAGATTGAAGCATACTACCGAGTACAATTGGTGGATCGGGATGTTATCGGTATGCTTAAAAATACCGATTACGATTTGAAATTTTTTTCCAATCAAAGTCCTGAATCTCAGGAGGTGAGGGCCAGGAAAATCCGCAGCAGCAAAAAGCCTGATGCTGTAGATACGGCAACTTCGCAATATTATGTTTTGAATAAGGAATTTGATTTTATTCAGGTGCGCAATTTGACTTCAAATGGAGCATCGGGCATAATTATTCCCAATTGGATGCCTTTTCAGCCGGGTAATGAGATTTTTCATTTTGCAATTGACTTTGGCACAACCAATACACACATAGAATATCGTGTTGGTAGTGTAACACCCAGACCTTTTGATATAACTGCCGAGGATGTACAAATAGCTACCCTATACCATCCAACTAAAACGGCAGAAGATTTCGGTGGTACCGGAGCAATAGCCATTCGCGAGTTAATTGAGCACGAGTTTGTACCGCAAATCATTGGGAACAACTCAGAATATAAGTTCCCACACAGAACCGTAATTGCCGAAAGTCATTCACTGGACATCGAAACGGAAACGTTTTCGTTGGCAGATTTCAACATTCCCTTCATCTATGAGCGTAAACCGGAGAAAGATAAAATTCAGTCGAATTTAAAATGGGCAAAGCGCGAAAAAGGCAATGAAAAACGAGTTAGAGCATATTTTGAAAAAATCATCATGCTGCTTCGCAACAAAGTTCTGCTCAACAGAGGAGATCTCTCCAAAACTCGTTTGGTTTGGTTCTACCCATCCAGTATGAAACCTGCCCGAAAGTCTGCTTTGGAAAATACTTGGAATGAATTGTTTCAGCAGTATTTCGATCCCTCAAGCAGACCGGTGGGTATTCCTGAATCATTGGCTCCTTTTTACTTTTTCAAGGGGTCTAATAAAATACAAGGCGGGGCCTTCAAACCGGTGGTCTCCATCGACATTGGTGGGGGAACATCGGATATTGTTGTATTCAAGCAGCACAAACCGCTTCACATGACCTCTTTTAAGTTTGCGGCAAATTCCATTTTTGGAGACGGATACAGTGAATACGGTGCCGCAAACTCAAACGGGTTGATTCGTAAATATCTGCCTCATTTCGAAAATTTATTGGGTACAAATCGACTTTATGATTTGTCGAAAGTTTTGGCCACAATCAAAGACAAGAACAAAACAGAAGACATCAATGCTTTTTTCTTCTCTATTGAAAATAACCCCAAGATTAAAGATAAGAGGTTGTTCTCATACAATGCAATGCTTTCCAACGATGAAGATTTGAAGATCCTCTTCATTTATTTTTATTCGGCTATCCTTTATCATGTGGCTGAATGGATGAAAGCCAAACAAGTTGAGTTGCCTAAAAACATTATTTTTAGCGGTACCGGGTCAAAAATTCTGAGCATCATAAGTCCGGATTCAAAAATCCTTGGCGAGCTTGCAAAACGAATTTTTGAAGCCGTATTCCATCAAAAATTCGATTCGGATGGCATATCTATTGAAATGCAAAAAGATAATCCTAAGGAGGTTACCTGCAAAGGAGGCTTAATGGTAGATGCAGAGGATTTGGCAATTGATGTTGAGAGCATCAAATCCAACTTCACTTGTTTGAGCGGGGTTGATAAGCTCACCTACGAAATGCTCACAGAAACGGTTAAGGAGGATGTTGCAAAATACGTGAGCAAATTCAATGAGTTTTTCCTGGGCATTCATGCTCAATACAGTTTCACCGATCATTTTAATGTTTCCGAAGGGTCTTGGGATTTGTTCAAACAGGAGCTGAACAAACATTTGCGTGATTTTTTAGAAGAAGGGCTGGAATACAACAAGAAGTTGGATGAGGTATCTGCCGATGATAAGGTCCTGGAAGAAACTCTGTTTTTTTATCCTTTAATCGGCTCCATCAATTACCTAACCTCACAATTATCGCAATTAACACCTGTAACCGACTGATATAATGAAACGCGCAAAAATTTTTCTTGCTTTTATTTTGTTTATGGGCAATTTTTATGTGGCATATGCCCAATCTGATGCAAAGAAACAATCTGAGTGCAGTTTTTGAGAGTAGTTAGGCGATGAGCGATGATTAGCAAAGTGAGGTCTTTACTAAGGTCCTTTATAGCTTGCATAACAGCCTG
>JBEIVB010000043.1:0-20595 GCA_040374085.1 Flavobacteriales bacterium
AGTGCAAGTATGGTAAATCCTTCCGATCAAAATTTATGTGTGGGGCAAACCGCCACCTTTGATGCCACCAGCCCCGATCCGGGTGTTATTTATCAATGGCAATATTCCACCAACGGGGGGGCAACCTTTGCGCCCATTCCGAATGGACCTCCCTTCAGCGGCATTTTCGGGCCGGTTTTAACTGTTTCCAATGTAACCCAAGCCATGTCGGGCTGGATTTTTAAGTGTTTTGTAACCGGAAGCTGTCCTACACCTGTGTTCAGCTTGCCCGCTACACTAACCGTAAACCTGGGCACCACAGCTTTCACACAACAGCCCCTTCCGGCAGCTTTGTGTGTAGGTGATAATGGCTCCTTTAGTGTTGCCAGCAATGGTTCGGGGCCCTTTCAATGGATGCTGAGCACCAATGGAGGGGTAAGCTTTAGTCCGGTTTTGGCCGGCGGAGTTTTCGGCAACCCAACGGGAAATACGCTTTCCCTGACGTCTGTGGGATTACCCAACAACGGCAATTTATTTTTCTGCACTACGCAGGGTTCATGCGGGAGTCTGATCAGTTCCGATACGGTTTTGCTTTCGGTTATTCCCGGAAACAACTCGTTCACCAGTCAACCTCCACCTACCCTTAATGCCTGCGTGGGTGGAAATGCCAGCCTCTCTGTTTCTACTGCAACGGCGTCGAACATTACCTGGCTGCTGAGCACCGATGGAGGCGCCACTTTTACCAATTTGTTTGATGTTCCACCGTACAGCGGCACCTCTACCCCCAATCTTCAGATTACCGGTATAACGGCCAGCATGAATGGGTATATTTTTGTTTGCTCTGTTTTCAATTGTGGAGTGCCCTTGGTTACGACCAATTGTACCCTCACTGTTGTGGCGGGGCCTGCTATTACTCAACAACCCACAACGGCAGGAACGGTGTGTTCGGGCAATCCCTTTTCCTTTGAGGTTCAGGCAACGGGTGCAACGGGCTATACATGGTATGTGAATACAGGCAGCGGATTTTCTCCCCTTGGTCCGCCCAACAGCACCGGATTTACCGGTATCAACGCCAGCACACTGCTCCAAACGGCGGCTTTTGCTGGAATGAACGGCTGGTCATTCTTCTGTTTACTATCGGGGGCATGTCCACAAGGCATTTCTTCTGATACCCTAAGCCTCACCGTTGCTGCTCCTCCGATCTATACTGCCCAACCTCAAAATCAGGTGGTGTGTGGAACCCAAACCGTTTCATTTGTTGCGGCTGCATCCGGCAACAGTATTTCCTATCAATGGCAGGTAAGCACCGATGGCGGTGTAACGTTTTCGCAGCTCACCAACAGCGGAATCTACAGTGGGGCTTCAACATCTACCTTAACGGTTTCCGGTGCAACGAGCTCTCTTTGGTTTCAATGCCTGGCATCAGACGCGTGTGGAAATTCGTTGATTAGCCAGGTTGCCAGCTTAACGCTTCAAGGCTCAGGTCCACTTTACAGCCTAGAGCCTATCCATCAGACGGTGTGCCTTGGAGATTCATCTATATTCCTAATAAATGCTGCGCCCGGCAGCGTAGCGCAATGGTGGATGTTGGGTCCCGGACAATCCTCAGCGACACCTTTGGGCGGCGGGGGCGTAGTATCCGGAACGGGTTCCTTGCATTTTCTGGCAACCGCAATGGCACAATCGGGCAGCAGCTTCTTCTGCATTCTCACCGACGCATGTGGATCGAGCGACACCACCCTTTCCGGCATCCTTACCCTGCAAACGCCCACCATAACCCAGGAACCCATTGACCAATTTGTTTGCCTTGGCACCGGCAGTTCCTTTTCCGTTCAAACTGTGCAGGCCAACACCTTCCAATGGCAAATATTGATGAATGGGCTTTGGACCAACATCAGCGATGGGGCATTGTTCTCAGGCAGCAACAGTCCCAATCTGGTAATTGCCGCCACCACCTCAGTAGAGGACGGGCTTCAAGTACGATGCATTGCCTCTGGCTCTTGCCCAGGGTCGGACACCAGTGGTGTTGCGACTTTGCAGCTTTCTACCGAACCGATGCTACAATCCACAGCCGATACCTTGTCTATATGCAAAGGGGCCAACGCCACGCTTCAGATGCAGGCAAACGGCCAGGGCCTAACCTATCGATGGTATGTAAGCGGCGACCGGGGCAACACCTTTTTCCCCATTCAAAACGGCAGTCGTATCTCCGGGGCAAGTACCTCTACCCTAACTATAAACAACGTCAGTGAAGATGAAGACGGTTGGCTGTTGCGATGCGTGGTGTCGGGGTGCAACATCAGTTCCACGGGTGCCCCAACTTTATTGGATATGGTTCAACCTGCACTTTCATTGTTCATTCCAACCGGTTTTTCACCCAATCAGGATGGAAGAAATGAGGAGTTCACCGTGAATGCGTCTGATCCCATTACTTTGGAAGGGTACATTTACACGCGATGGGGCGAACGGGTTTTTTCCTTCAGCGAAGGTGCACGTGCATGGGATGGAACCTACAAGGGTACAAAAGTACCTGCAGGCGTTTATGTGTACTCCATTAAAGCAATCGGCACTTGTGCAGAAGAGGAAAGAAATGGACATATTCAAGTTTTGTATTGACTCTCCTTCGTGCACATTTTGAAATGAATGGATCAAACTGAATGAAAACTCAAAAAAAAAATATTACGGATACGGTGTACATTCTCAAATCATCATTTAACTTCGGCGCCCATCAAAAGCCTCTCAAAACCATCTCTTGAAACAGAAGCCAACCATAATGCTTATCGACGATAATGAAGTGGACAACTTCATCAATCAGAAGATGATTGAGGCTGCCCAGTTCGCGGAGCGGGTTTTTGTGCATACCAGCAGCAAAAGCGCCATTGAGTTCTTTCGCGATTTGGAGCGCATACAAGATTTGCCTCCCTTTTTAATTCCTCAATACGTTTTCCTCGATGTAAACATGCCCATCACCGATGGTTATGGATTCCTCGAAGAATTCAACAAACTCAGTCCTGAGTTCAACCAAAACATCCACCTCATCGTCCTCACCTCCTCTACAAGCCCGGCAGATGAGCGACGATTTACTGCCCTACCTAACGTTCGGCATTACTTAAACAAGCCCCTCACGTTGGAACATCTGAGGATGCTTGAGGCGGAGCTCGTTTAAGACACTTTGACAGTCTTTGTGTAAATGGCACTTCCCTTGCTAAGGGTGGTGAAACTTTTTTTGTTGCAACATGAAAACCGGAAACATCAACGTTCAAACAGAGAACATTTTCCCCATCATCAAAAAATTCTTGTATTCCGACCACGAGATCTTTCTGCGCGAGTTGGTTTCGAATGCAGTGGATGCTTGTCAGAAGCTAAAGGCACTTGTAAGCCTGGGCGAAGCCAAAGGTGAATTTCCCGAGGGGAAAGTGGAAGTTTTGATTGATGCAGATGCCAAGACCCTTACCATACGTGACAATGGTCTTGGAATGGACGCTGAGGACATTGAAAAATACATCACTCAAATTGCCTTTTCCGGTGCGGAAGAGTTTGTGAATCGGTACAAAGACAAAACTCCGGAGGCAAATGCCATCATCGGTCATTTCGGGTTGGGCTTTTACTCTGCCTTTATGGTGGCCTCCAAGGTGGAGATCTTTTCGAAGAGCTACAAAACAGACGCCATTCCTACACATTGGAGCTGCGATGGCACACCGGCATACGAAATGCAGGAGGGCACCAAAGCGCAGGTGGGTACAGACGTAGTATTGCATCTGAGCGAAGATTCATTGGAATTTTTGGAAGCCGGAAAAATCTCTGGGCTTCTCAATAAATACTGCCGCTTTCTTCCGGTAGAAATTCACTTTGAGGAAAAAAAGATAAACAACCCCAACCCGGCCTGGACGCGCAAGCCCGCCGATTTAAGCGATGAGGATTACGCAGCTTTCTACCGCGAGCTGTATCCCATGAACTTTGAGGATCCGCTTTTCCATGTCCATTTGAATGTAGACTATCCGTTTAACCTAACCGGGATCTTGTATTTCCCAAAACTCAGAAAGTCGATAGAGCCGCAGCGCGATAAAATACAGCTTTACTCCAACCAAGTATTTGTTACCGATTCGGTGGAGAACATAGTTCCTGAATTCTTAACCTTGTTGAAAGGTGTTTTAGACTCTCCGGACATTCCCTTAAACGTTTCGCGCAGCTACCTGCAGGCCGATGGTAACGTAAAAAAAATCAGCAGCCACATCACGAAGAAAGTTGCCGACAAACTGGAGGAGCTGTATAAAAAAGATCGGGCAGACTTCGAAACCAAATGGCCCGACATCCATTTGTTTATAAAATACGGCATCATCACCGACGAAAAATTTGCCGAGCGATCCGAGAAATTCAACCTTTTTCAAACCACTACCGGAAAATACCTCACCAAAGAAGAGCTGCATGTTGCGCTGGGCGAGGCAAACAAAGACAAGGATGGTAAAAGCGTAGTGCTTTACACTTCCAACACCACCGAACAGCATACCTACATCCGCCAGGCCGAGCAGCGCGGTTATACTGTTTTGGTTATGGATGGTCCTTTTGATGCTCACTTCGTCAATTATCTTGAGAGCAAGTGGGCCGATTGTCGATTCGCCCGTGTTGACTCCGACACCCTCGACAAGCTCATTCCGAAAGACGACGCACATCCGATCAAACTCTCTGAAGAGGAGCAGAAAACCCTCAAAGAAAAAATTGCAGGACGATTGGATGCTTCCCGTTTTAATGTGGTGGTAGAAAGTCTGAGCGAGCAGGATCAGCCTATGATGATTACGCAGCCCGAATTCATGAGAAGAATGCGCGATATGCAGGCTTATGGCGGTGGTGCCGGCGTGTTCGGGCAGATGCCAGAGACATACCAGTTGGTCGTAAATGCCAACCACCCCTTAATGAGCCGCATTCTTTCTGCTCCAGACGAAGCCTCGGCTGAAACGCTCATTCGACAGGCAAGCGATTTGGCCATGCTTTCGCAAAATCTGTTGAAAGGTGAAGCGCTGAGTGCATTCATTAGCCGTAGTCTGGAGTTGATTTAACTTATTCTTCTTGTTTTTGACACAACAAGACCAGCCGTTTCGGTTGGTCTTTTTTTTATTACCCTTGCACCATCCTAATTTGAAAATCTGTGTTTTTCATACTTTCTAAAATACTCGCCTTTCTCTCCACTCCAATGGTGTGGATTGTGGTGGTTTTTTTGTGGGCCATCCTAACCAAGCAGGTCAGGAGAAAACAACGTCTGCTGATAACCGGATTGGCGATGCTGTTCTTTTTTGGAAATGGATTTGTGGTGAATTTGGTTCTTCGGAACTATGAGCCAAATCCACTGCCCAGAACCGCCATACCTTCGAACATGCGGGTTGGTATCGTATTGGGTGGATTCAGCTATTACGATTTTAGATTAAAGCGCATTCACTTCAATCGCAACTGCGACCGGGTTTTTCAAGCCGTTTTGCTCTATAAAATGGGTTATATAAAAAAACTCCTCATCAGCGGAGGAAGCGGGAGTGTACTTAAACCCTATGAAGTGGAGTCGGTGCTCATTAAGGAGTACCTCGTGGGCATAGGCATTCCGGCAGAAGACATCTTAACGGAATCCGCATCGAAAAACACGTATGAAAACGCACAGTATTCCAAGAAAACCCTGGATAGTTTAGGATACTCAACCCAGACCGAAAGCTTTTTGCTGATTACATCTGCCTTTCATATGCCAAGAGCCATCGCTTGTTTCCGAAAGGCGGGACTAAACGTCTTGCCTTATCCCAGCGACCGGAGGAGTGGAGAAAACAAATGGGCCCCAGATGAGCTTCTGGTGCCCAATGCAGCCCACTTCGACAATTGGAACAACCTCATTCACGAATGGGTTGGTATGGCCATTTACAAGTTCACTGGAAAGGCTTAGCGATCACCGAGTACCTTAAGTTCCACCCTCCTATTCAACTGTCGGCCTTCTTCTGTTGCGTTATCAGCTAAGGGCTCTGAGCTTCCTTTTCCTTTGGCTTCTAACCGATTTCGGCTGATGCCCTTTTGAACCAGATATTCGATAACCGACTCCACTCGTCGAGTTGACAAGGCCTTATTCGTAGCGGATTTGCCCACATTATCGGTATGACCCATGATCATAATGCGCACCTTTTGATTGGTACGCAGCATCTCCAACACCTGGCCAAGAGTTTCATCCGACTCGGGTTTCAAGCGGGCCTTACCCGTTTCAAACAAAATGTTGCGTAGGGTAATGGTTGACCCTTTGGTGAGGGGTGTAAATGGAATGGAAAGATTCTGTTTGAGCGGACCGTTTGCGGGAAGTTTCTGAACCAAATCCACAGGAAAAAAACCTTTGGCATTGGCTTTCAGATTGAAACCAGCGGGCAGTTCTAGGGTGAGTTCTGTAAGCGCTTGGGCATTTTTTTTCTGCTCGATTTCCTTTTGCCCCAGGGTTGTGGAAACAACCCACTCCACATCGGGAATAAGCTCGTTGGTTTGTGCATTCACTGCGCTGAGCGTAACATTTGTAAGCCGGGGCTTTACGGTAACCAACACCACCAAACTATCGTTTGATCCTTGGCGGTTAGGTGCATAAGCAGCCAGTAATGTATCGGACCCCACGAACCCGGGAGCGGGTAGATAATCCACAAAATCGGGTTGCTCAGAAGACTCCATCAGCGAGCCGCTGTGCCTAGAAACCGCTCCTCGCCAAACTGCTTTTGAACCTGCCTGTGGATACAGGTCCACTAAACGAGAAGCGATGCGCTCGCCTGCAATGGTTTCCAATCGCAGGGTGTCTATGGGTTTGGGAAGAGAAAGAAGCTGTGTTGGAACCGCGTAAACATCCAAGCTGCCCGTTTCTGCATCTCCGGAACCAAACAGGAGCGTTGCACCATCGGAGCTCATAGCCGAATATCCATCGTAACCCGAAGTATTTACCAAACCACCTAAGTTGCGCGGTGTGCTCCATCGCTCATAACGATCATCCAATCTACGACTTACGAACACATCGGCTTGTCCCATTCCACCTCTTCCAGAAGTACTGAAAAACAGCAACTTTCCATCGGGACTCAAGTATGGAGCGGTTTCCGGAGAGGGAGTATTCAAGGCCTTTCCAAGATTTCGGGGGGTTGTCCATTGCCCGTTCTCATTGAAGCTGATAAACAAATCTTCCTGGTTATTCCCAGATTGAAAAGCCAAAATCATGACCCGTTCATCCGGAGTAACATAAAATGAAAGTGTGCCTTCTGATGGTATTTGATCTTCTGAAAAGATAAGCTCGGGCGGAGCCTTGGACTGAGATCTGAACATAGAAATGCCGGGGCGAGGATTTCCATACTGGTTGGCGAGGTAGAAATTACCCGAATTGCAGGAGCCCCCGAGGGCATTATGTTGGCGGGTGTTTATCGGACTTCCCAAGTTTCGGGCCTTGGACCATTCCTTGCCGTTCCACTCAGAAACCCAAACATCTTGTCCTCCGGATTTACCGCCTTTGTTTTGAGGACAATTTCCGCGTGCAAACCAAAGAGTGGTTCCGTCGTTTGACCAAATCGGACCTACTTCATCTGCTTCTGAATTGATGGCAGCAGAAAGCTTGGTTCTTTCTGAGACTAAAAACCCTTGAGGAGGCGGCATTTTTTTTGATGAAGAAGTTTCTTGGGCTTTATCATCGGGCTGAGGAGTTGAGGTTGATGCTTTCTTATTCTCTTCTTCTTTGGCGATACGCTTAGCCGCATTTGTTTTCTCGAGTGCGTCGGCCTTGGCTTTCTTCCTGGCCTCCTTCTCCTTCTGCTGCATGGCTCTACGCTCCTCCTCAATGCGCTCAGCCATACGCTTCTTTTCCTGATCCTCTGCCTTATTCTTCTCCTTTTGCTGGCGCTCTATTTCCTTTTGTTGCAAACGAAACTGGCGAGCGGCATCCTCTCCTGTTTGAGCGCGAACGATAGGTGCAAAAACTTGCAAAAAAATCATCACCGGAAGTATGTAAATCCTTTTCATGAATGCTCGTTTACCAGAAATAAAGAGGAGATTTCGGAATGTTACGGCCGGCAAAGCGCCATCCGAGAACCACTCCATGTGTGCCGCTGCTGTAGCGTTGCAAACCGGAGAGGGTTGCATCGTAAGAATAGCCTATGGTAATGGTATGATTGACCACCAAGCCCAACAAAACCACAGCTGATTCTTTATTTCGATAGGTAAGTCCTGCACGAAACAAATCGCGAAAAAACACCTGCACGCTGTAGTCGATGGATGCCGGTGCTGGATCAACATATCGCACCAAAATACTGGGAAGTAAGTGCCAGCTTGGTGAAAGATGAAAACGATACCCTCCCATAACATAAACATGTGGAACCAACTGACCGGCCGGATTGGGTTGAAGCCAATCGAAGCTGTATCGCGGCGCCAGAACTTGGGTGGCAGATGCACTCAGAAAAAAGGAGCGGTTGTAAAAACAAAGACCAAGAGAAGCATCCGGCACCAAAACAGAGGTAGATCTCCCGTTGTACACCAAATCATATGGATCCAACAACCTCAAATCGCGTGTGTCGAGGCTTCTTTGCTTCAATCCGAGCGATCCTCCCCAACTCAAGAAGTACTTATTCTTTATTGGGATGTGCATGGAATAGGCTAAGCTGCCAGCCGTAGTTCTTAGGGTTCCATCCGACTCAGTTTGCATGATAAACCCGTATCCCTGATGAAAGCGGAGCTTAGCAGAATCGGAGTTAGCCTCGAGAGAAGATTGTGGCAATCGACCGGGAAAAGGGAGCGTAACAGGTGGGCTTGGGTTGTCATCAGACTTAGGCAAAACAGGTGCCTGGTAGGAGAAAAAGCTGCCAGTGGGGCCGCCATCCAAACCCACCCACTGACGGGCAAAACTGCCCTTTATGTCGCGGTATGTTTCAGCTCCGGCCAAGGCAGGGTTTAGCAAAAATGCATTTTGCAAGTATTGGCTGTATTGCATGGTCTGTTGAGCTTGAGCCCAAAAAGAGGCCAAAGCACACCCTAACAACAACAAAGGTTTAATGCATATTTTCATCGTTCTAAGCTTATTTTACCTGTGAACGGTTCGCCTTGTTTCAAATCCACTTCGTATTGATAGGTTCCGGTTGGAAGGGCCTTACCCTGGTGCGTACCGTCCCAAGGCACCGAATAGCCGGTACTCTCAAATACCAAACCTCCCCATTGATTGTACACCTTCACAGTGGCGTTGGGATACTCTTCTATTCCCGGTATTTCCCATACTTCGTTCGACCCATCGCCATTCGGAGAAATACCGTTGGGAATGAAAAAACCCATTTTCAGGGTAACTGTAGTGTCCGACTCACAGCCACCTGCATCCCTCATGCGAATCAAATAGGTTCCGGAGCTGAGATTCGAAAAGGTGGAGCCGACACCAAAAGGTTCACCGTTTATGCTGAATTGAACCGGCAGAAGTGCCGCAGCGCTGGGCTGAACCGAGATGCTTCCATCCGATTTCCGGCCCTCGGGTTTTATCACTCGATCCACCAAGATAATCCCTCCTGTTCCAACGGTAACCTTATACGTTGAAGAAGCACTCGCACAACTTCCATTTGATACCGTGAATGCAAATTCATACACCCCGGGAAGCAGGTTGGTTACCACACTGTTGAAGGCAGCCGTGTTTTGAATGGAGGCTGCAGAAGGCCCGCTAACCTGAGTCCACAATCCGGAAGCCGTATTTTGCAAGGAAGCCGGATTGGGCCCACTGAGGCTTGCTTGGGATCCGCACACAACCGTTTGCCCATTCAAAATTTGCACAGCAGGATTAGCAGAAATGGAAATCGAAACGTTGGCAGAATCGGCAGGACAGCCTGAAGTGGAAACTTTCCACTTGAACACATACACGCCCGCTTGCAAGCCTGTGACGCCCGTATTTGCATTGGCAGCATTGGTAATTACCGCAGTGTTGGGACCGGAAACTTGTGACCAAAAGCCAACGGCTGGTGCCAAGGGGGCATTTGCCAGCAGAGAAGTTTGATTGAGTCCGCACAGCGATTGGTTGATTCCTGCGTTGGCCGAAACCGGGGCTGCTGCGGTAATGGAAATCGTGGAGGAGTCGGCTGGGCAATTTCCATTGCTTACCTTCCATTTAAATTGATACTCACCGGAAACGAGTCCTAGTACTTGTGTGTTATAAATTGTGGCATTGGAAAGGGTGGCAATAGAGGGCCCGGATAACTGGCTCCACATCCCGTTTGCGGTAGATTGAATGGAGGCGGGATTGTTTCCGGCCATGGTTGTGGAAACTCCACACACATTTTGGTTTGGACCTGCATCTGCAGTGGGTTGGGCAAAGACCGTGATGAGAACCGTATCGCGCGAAGGGGTGCAGGGTCCGTTGGCGATGGTCCAAACCAAACGGGTTATGCCCGGAGTTAAGCCGCTGACAGTAGTATTGGGGCTTGCGGGTGATGCGATAACACCATTTCCGGAAACCACCGACCAGGTTCCCACTCCGCCAGAAAAATTGAGTTGGGGGCCGGGATCGTTGGCGCTGATGGGGGTTGTGGCAGTTCCGCAGGCCAAAATCTGGTCGGGACCTGCTGAAGATTGAATCGGAGCTTGGTACCTTCTGATTACTACTGTGTCGGGTGTTGCAGGGCATCGACCATAATTAATGGACCATACGAGGCGATAGATGCCGTTGGCCGTAAGCCCGCTTAGGTTGGTATTTCGGACGTTTGCATTGGCCAATACAGGCTGAGGTATTCCAAGAGGCCAGTTAACCACGCTCCATGTTCCAACCGCATCGGCGGCAGGATCGTTTGCGCTCAATCCAACCGAGGTTTGGGTGGAGCAGATTTCTATATCTGATCCTGCGTTTGGGGGAACTGCAACAAATCCATTGGCCCCCACACCTCCAATTACCGGGTAGCAACCCCACCAACGTGTAACGGCCACATTGACCGCTACGTTTCCGCCGGGTTGAGGGGCTGAAGTGGGGGCTCCGTCGTTTACCCCCACATTGGGGCCATCGGTGCCGTTTCCGGTTCCCCAAGGACTCTCGCCGTAGACAAAGAATGGTGTTGGAACAACCTGATAAAAAACGGCGCGTAGATTATCGGGCTTCCCATTGCCGTTGGTAATGAGGTTCCAAGGAATGGAGATTTCGAAATGATTGCCATCCGCCTGGGTTGAAAAATTAGGCGATAGACTGTTATTGGGTGAAGACCATGTGGTTCCGTTGAAAGTTCTGAACTCATCGTATCCGCTTTTCAGGTAGCACACGAAATTGATGCCGTTCATTGCCGAAAAAGTGGGAGAGAACCCATCGTAGCCCTGTACAGAATTGGAAAAAGGCAATCCGGCTTTATCCGCCTTTAAATAAAGGAGAGAACCTTCGGCATTATTGCCCCCGATTCGGCCAACATAAAGATTGTTGTCGTCCCAGGTTAAGAACCAATTTACAGCGTTGCTGAAACCCTGAAAGCGTTCATCCGTTTCCCACTGACCTTGACTGGAATTGCTTCCCGGGGCATTACCCGCTTGGACAAAGCCGTCGTTTACATTAATCAAACGGGATACCCCGTTGCCTGTGGTTGTGGCCATGGCCGCCAAACCGCTGATGCAGGATAACAGGAAACCCAACCATAAAGATGTACTGCGCATGGCGGTGTATTTACCCCCAAATGTACACTTCTAATTGTAAGTATGACACTCTGCTAATTGCTCGGTGCCTGCAATTATTTTCGGATGAAAAAGAAGGAACCATTTTCATCGAGCAGACCGGAAATATTCCCAAGCTTGGGTTTAGGCTTCTTGGCAAGTTTGGCCGTAGCAGCCACTTCCTCTGAAATGCGATCAATGGAAATGCATCGATCGCTGGTGCCTTTTAAAACGTTGGCAAAGGTTTTGGTGAAAACCGATTTGTCGTCGTTTAAGTCGAGTGTAGTAGAAGAGAACACCTGGGCCGATTTTAGCTTGGTAGATTCCCAATCGCCGCAATTCCTAGGCTTATCTGTATCGCGCATAGCCAAATAGAACGCCGGACCTGTTTCGCAGGCATCGGAAACCACCAACGTGTGGCTCACTTTTTTATAAGTGGAAAGGTGGGCCTTTAATTGAATCAACGAATAAAATGTGCTCTCGTCTTTTCGGTTGGCATCAATGGGCAACCAATAGCCGGTTTCGTTGATGAATCTTCCATGGCCGGCAAACCAAACCAGAAGGGAATTCACTTGATTTTGGGCCACCAAATCGCGTAATTCAATGGAGAAAAATCGCTCCATCTCGGCTTTGGATAAGTCGTTTCGAACCAAGATCTTATCGATGCTGTATCCACTCAAGGCACTTTTCATGGCCACAACATCCTGAGTAGTGGCTTCTAAACGTGGAAGGGCTTGGTAGTGAGAATTGTCGATGAACACCACCCAGGTCTTCCCCATGGGATTTACAGCCGTGCTGCTTTCTGCTGTACGGTTGAAGAAGATGGATTTTTTCGAGATGTTGCCTTCAGAGTCTTCCACCAAAATTTTCAAACTATCTCGCCCAACCACATCGAGCTTCATGGAAAATGTGGGGTTGGGCTGGTTTTTTGAAAAGGTGGCAGAGAGGCCATTCACCTCAATCTTTCGGATGAGCGATTCATCCTCAACCTTGCCATTAAGCAGAATGTTGTATCCGGTTTGATCGTTGATTTCAATTTCTCCTTTTTGATTCAAAGGAGGGAGGTCGAGCAAAAGCACCGGAACAGCTCGATCGCCTTTGACCAATCGGAACGCAATTTCCGTTACGTTGTGGTAAACATCTTCCAGATGAAACGCCACGTGGGTTCGGTTTTTTACAAAGGTGGTGAGCTTAAACATCCATTTCCCACCTTGGTTGGTCACGGAAAATGGGTTGTCGTTTACTTTGGTTACCGCCAGTGCACTTTCATCCTGAATCCAACCGGAAATCAGCAGGCTATCCTGATTGGGATTATAGGGCAGTTCGGGTGGAGTGCTGCTCATGCGGGCTTCATTCAAATGCAGGATGGGGCTGTGGGTTTCGCGTTTTGAATCGAAAATTAGATCGTTGAGCTGAGTTTTAGAAGCAGCTATCACGGGCGAGTTGGGGGCGAGCTTTTCTGCAGATGCCAAGGCCAGTTCTGCAACATCAAATTTCTTGTTGCTCATGCCCAGTTGACAAAGCAGCATCCATGACTCGAAGGAGGAAGGTTGCAGGGAGGCGGCTTGCTTGGCATCGGCCATGGCAGACTGGAGGTTGCCCAATTTCTGAAAGGCTTGAGCGCGGCCCATAAAAGCTTGGCCCATTCGACCATCAAAAAGGATGGCTTGGTTGCATGCTTCTACGGCTTCGCTGTATTGTCCGCCAAGGAAAAAGACCCTTCCTCTTGCGTTCCAAAGCAATGCGCTTTTGGGTTCTTTCAAAATTGCCTTATCGAGCGTGGCAAGGGCTTCCTTTGATTTTCCCATGCGCACCATAACCTCCGAAGCGTATGCGGTAATGCGCTCAGGTAACCCGGCGGCCAAAGGCTCTTTGGCGTTTTGAACCAAAGACAAGGCCTTTTGCACATGCTCAAAGGACTCCGCCAGATTTAGGGCCGAATCAAGGCCCATTGCCCAAACCAATTGAGCCAAGGCTTTGTTGTCGGTTTCACGCACCCAGCGCTCGGCATAGCCAATGCTTGCCGGAAATTTGCTGCAAAAAAACGCACTCTGTGCAGCCGTGCCGAGTAAAGACTCCGATTTGCGCTCAAGCGTTAAGCCCTGCTCGGCAACTCGAAGCGCTTCTTGGTACCGCTTGGTCTGAAACAGCAAGGATGCCATTCCCGCAAAAGACTCGGCTTTCTTCGGATTCAATTTCATGCATTGGTTAAAATCTGACTCAGCCTGCTGAAGCTTATTGAGTGCAACTGCACTATTGGCCCGGCCAAGAAATGCATCAAAACTGGCGGGGTCCAAGGCAATGGCCCTTCCAAAAGCCTCAAAAGCTTCTGTATAAGCCTTATTCTCGAGGGACAGATTGCCCTCTTCCACGAAGCGTTTGGGCGACTGAGCCAAGACGGCCGACGATGCGAAGGAAAAAACTAGGAATAGGTAACGGTAAAAAATCATGGAGGAGGAGTTTGTCAAATTTACGGACCTAGAACTAAAATGTTCCTCGCCTTATCCACAAAAGTAGGCAATTCATCGAAGAGGGTTAGGTGGATTGTCGATGCGCTTTAAAAGCCTTAGTTTAGCGGCATGATTCGGACCTTTGTTGGATGTTTATGGGTATTGTTGGTCTTTGGTGCACCGTTCTCCCAAGCTCAAGAAAAGCTTGTTTTTTTGAATGGGGATGTTGACAGCCTCCGCGTGGTAGACACCTCTGGCACGAAAATTCGATGTCAATATTCATCAAAAGGGAAAACGAAAGAAGTAATATACAACAAAGAAGATGTATTTTCAATTGTGTATCCCAACAATCTTGAAGTGCTCATATATCGGAGCGATTCATTGTCCGAGGATAATTTCAGGACTGTAGAAGAAATGCGGAGCTACATTGCAGGGGAGCGCGATGCCATAAAGGGGTATTCCTCTGGTCTTACTGCGTTGGGCTGTGGACTCGTTGGGGTAGCCTCCGGAATATTTGTTCCTCCATTTTTAAGTCCTATTGTTCCTGTATTATACACCACCTTGGTGTCCTCCCGTTATGTGAAAATCAAACGTCGTAACGTTTCGGATAAGCGTTTTCTCACCGATTCAGATTACATTTCGGGGTACGAGCGAACAGCAAGAGGCTACCGGGTTCAACGAGCCGTGTTGGGCACGGGAATAGGGCTTGCACTTGGCATATCGGCGGTTTTTCTAATTCCAGGCTTCAGAAAATAAGGCCCTATTTCTTTCTTACGTAAAGTACGTTTCCATCTTGGAAGATTTGATTGGCATCCAACAAGTGCCGGATGCCGTTCAATACCTCGCTTTCCAATGTTTCCGGAAACCGCTGCAGCAGTTCTTCCGTAGTCATTGCCTTATCGGCAATTAGGCCGCGAGCCTCCTGCATGAGATCGGTAAACGAAGGCGCACGCTTTTCCTTTTGATTAAGACATACATCGCATGTTCCGCAGGTCGCGGGATTTTCTTCACCAAAATATCGAAGAAGAAATACTGCTCTGCAGGTTTCGGTTTGACGCACCCAATGGATTAGGGTATTAAGTCTGTGTTCGGCATCCTTTTTTCGATTAGCATACACTGCAGGTGGTAGAAAAAAGCGCTGTGCATCTATCCTAGGTTGAAGGAATACAATCTGCGTTCCCGAAGACTTTAAGGTATAAGACAAAAGGCCCAAATGTTGTAAGCTCTCGAAACTTCCTTGCAACTTGGCAACGGACCATCCCGATCGTTTGGCCAAATCAAACTCACTAAAAAAAACCGGCTCGCCAAAAGGATGGGCATAGGTTCGGAGTAATAATTTTATGAAAGGCTCCCAAGAAGCATGCTTCAGTTGGAAATCATAAACCGCTTCGCGGGAAAGGATAAAATGAAAGGTGGCCGGAAGCTGAAGGTCGGTCTCCAATTGAAGGTAGCCCGACCTCTCCAATATCTTCAATGCATGGAACGCTTCGGAGTGTGGCAACTGATAGTGCGTGCACCACGCATCGAGATTCAAAGAAAAACGCTCTCCTTCACCAGAGCCTACGGCAAGTTGAAGGTGGTTGCAAAGGCATTGGTAAACGCTTTGAATGACCTCGGGATCGGGAAAACTCTTTTTCAAAAACTCCAAGGATTCAGCAGCATCCGCCTCTTCCCAATAAAAAACCGCGAATGCTTCCTTGCCATCTCTGCCTGCTCGTCCGGCCTCTTGAAAATATGCCTCGGGGCCATCTGGGAAGTCCAAATGCACGACAAGGCGCACATCGGGTTTATCAATGCCCATACCAAAGGCATTGGTACAAACCACAACCCGTGTTTTTCCCAAAATCCAATCGCGCTGCCTTTGATCGCGCACGGAGGCATCCAACCCAGCATGATAGGCTGCTGCTGAAATGTTATGGCCCTGCAAAAAAGCAGCAATTTGCTCTGTCCGTTTTCGGTTTCGAACGTACACCAAAGCTGAACCGGGAAACCGGTGCAATCCTCTAATTAGGCGTTGCAGCTTATTTGGGTCTTGGATGGCAACATACGTAAGATTGGACCGACTAAAACTCTGAACCACAACCTTAGGATTTTGCAACTCCAGTTGTTCCACGATATCCTTCCGTACCTCAGGGGTTGCAGTAGCAGTAACCGCAATGATGGGAATATGGGGGGCCTCCTTGCGCAACCAAGAAATCTCTCGATAAGCAGGTCGGAAATCATGTCCCCACTGGGAAATGCAGTGGGCTTCATCCACAACAATAAGGCTCACCTTCATACGGGAAAAACGAGCACGAAAAATCTCCGTCTTGAGGCGCTCCGGAGATGCATACAAAAATCGGTAATCGCCATAGACCGCGTTATCAAGCAGGCGGTCTATCTCGCTCGGCCTAAATCCACTGTACAACCCTATAGCCTTAATGCCTCTTGAGGTAAGTTGATCAACCTGATCCTTGATCAAGGCGATGAGTGGGCTAATAACCAAACAAATTCCGGGCTTACAAAGTGCAGGAACCTGAAAGCAAATAGACTTGCCGCCACCCGTAGGCAGTAAGCCCAGCACATCCCTTCCCTGCAGCGCGGCTTCTACAATGGGAATCTGCCCCGGACGAAAATCCGGATATCCCCAATAGCGTTGAAGAACCTCACGTGCCTGGCTGAGGTCCGACATGAAAGTACATTAACGTTGAATTACGATTGGTCGAGACTGAATATGCTCTCCCGAACATACGCGAACATAATACACTCCGGGTTGTAAATCCGGAACATACAAACGTGTAGGAAAAGCCCCTGATGTACGCACTTGCTCGCGGTGAAGAACCTCACCTAACAAATCGTACACTTCAATGGTGGCCATGGAACTTTCCTGTAGTCCGGTTTCAACAAAGAAGAGGCCGTTGGTGGGGTTGGGGTAAATCGACATGGGAACCGAAACCGAAAGATTCGCCACGCCACTTGGGTTCAAGGTTAGGTTCGTACCAAGATTGGAGGAACTCTTTCGGCGTTGATCCATGATGTTCATGCGTTGGGTTGGATCGCATGAATATCCTGGGGGAAATACAAGATCGACACGATAAAATACCGTGTCTGAACCGGGGTAATCGGTGTAGAGATTAATTTGTCCGGTGCTGCTTGGAACCGTTGTTAACAGAGTATCCATAACAATTGGAGAAGGTCCTCGCCAAATCTGATAGGAGTTGATTTGTATCCCCTCATAATTGGTCCAGAGCAGGTTAACCGCTTGTGCTCCCCCGGGCCCGGGTTGACCTGGCGAAGTTTGCAGGTGAATTGTTTTGTGTATGTTTCCTCTAAGGGTGTATCCCCCGCATGTATCCACAATGGCAACGCAATAGCGATATGCACGGTTGTTGGGGTTTACACCTGCGGTAAAATCTATGTACTCGCTTAACGCAGCATAAGGAACCAATGCAATAGAATCGAACACCCCCTGAAAATCTGACTCGCGATAAACGATGTAGGCCGAAATGGCCTGCGTAACCGGTTTCTCCCAAGAAATAACATTTCTGTTGAAGAAAGCCAAGGTATCAACTGTTACAGCGCACATTGTTGGCGGGTTAAGGAAGGACGTGTTCAGAGGAAAAGGTGCCGAAACAGATTGACAACCCTGAGCATTGGATACCCTAACCCTATACTCTCCACTGCTGAATGCAGCAATCGTTTGGGTGTTGCCAACGAAAGAACCGTTTTTGGTCCAAAAATATGTTGCATATCCTGATGATGCTTGCAGTTGCACACTGCCACCTAAACAGAAAGTTGTTGGTCCTAAGGGATTGATGGTAGGCACGGCAGGAGGTGCATTATATAAAACCTGAATCGGAACAGATGTCTGAGGACAGCCATTATAGTATATGGTTACCGAATATGCGCCGGGTATGGTTGCATAATAGGTGCTGTTTGGGCTTCCTGAAATCGGCAAGCCGTTAATGTTCCATTGATAGAGGAAACCCGCACCCGTGTTGCAAGTCAACATTACCGAATCGCCGGAGCAAGCATATATAGGACCTGTTTGATTGATGAAGGCCGGATGCGTGCATCCATTGGTTGTGGTAATCCAATTGGGTTTTGTGAGGGTATCGGAACAACCAGAAACGATTTGAGTTGCCATCAAGGTAACATCAAAGGTTCCATTGGAAAGGTACTGGTGGAGAACGCTTGGATTATTGGAAGCGAGAGTAGTTCCATCACCAAAATTCCAGACAAAATTGTAACCCGAAGGATTTGGAGTGGTATTGGTAAAAACAACATTAAATGGAGGAGTAATAAAATTATTGAGGCTGGTAAAGTTCAAATTGAAATTGGGCTGGCCCACTGAAACCAATACCTGATCGGTTGCCGAACAACTGCCATCGGAGACCGAAACCGAATAAAGGGTGTTGGCACTGGGTGAAGCCTGAGGGTTTGCGACATTGGCTTGACTGAGACCGGTGGCTGGAGTCCATGTGTAGATCAGATTTGAGTTTCCGGTGTAAGCAGAAGCAGCCAAAAGGCCAATGCTTCCTCCGCAGGATACCAAGGTATCGATACCGGCATCAACTGTTAAATTATAAACGGAAACATTGGCAGTTGCTGATGACGAACAGCCCGAGGAATTTTGGAAAGCGTATTGTATAGGATGGACGCCTACACCGGCTGCATTGGGATAGAAAATTCCATTTTGTACCCCATTGCCGGAAAAGCTACCTCCGGCAGGAAACCCTCCACCCAACACCACTGAATCTGCACCGAAGCAAATGGAGGACTGCGTTAAGGTTAACCCAACAACAGGGTTCGGTAATACTTGAATGGTTTGGTTTGCAGATGCTGTGCATCCTCCAGAGCCCGAGTAGGAATAAGAAATAATAAAGGTTCCTACACCTGAGGATGCAGGATTAAATTGGTCTGCACCAACTGCAGTACCTGAGAACGTTCCTCCGGAGGGGGTGGCGAAACTCGAAAGATCCAATAGCGAAGCACCAAAACATTGGGGTGGCAGACTGGAAAAACTAATCGCCGGAGCCGCATTAACATGAATGATCTTGGATGTGGTAAAACTGCAGCCAATGCTGTTGGTATACGAGTAAGCAATGGAAAAATCACCCGGAGTTGAGGGAGTAAAATAGCCAAACGAAACACCTGTACCGCTGAAACTTCCACCACTGGGAGTTCCACTGAGCAACAATGGAAGTGTGGAAACACAAACCGTATCCGGAGCAATCAAGTTGAAGCCTGCAGGCGGAAGACTTTGAGAAATAACAAGTGGCGAAGAGTTGACTTGACAGGCTCCGTTGGTTACGGTTACCTGATAGGTACCAGAAGTTCCAACAGAGATGGAAGAGGTTGTTTGACCACCAGACCAAAGATAAGTGGCCGCGGGAATGGGTGTTTGCAAAGAAGCAGAAAGGGTAGTTTGGCCGCCCGGACAAAACGATGCGGCAGGAGGAGGTGTGAGCAGAACCACGGGCTGTGCATCCACTACAATTACCAGAGGGGATGCTGAGGTTCCACAGCCTTGATTGGCAACGGTGTATTGAACCGTGTTGTTACCTGAGGCAGCAAGACTTGGATAAAAAAAAGATCCAATAATGCCGGATGAACCGCTGAAAAAACCACCGGCAGGATACCCTACCAACTGCTGAGGAACCGAATTTGCACAAAGCGATGTATCGGAAATGGTAGCGTGCGGTGTTGCCTTAACCTGAAAAGCAGCAGATTCAACAGACGCAGCCGGACTCGACGACTGGCAGCGAAGAACATAACCGAGTCCTTCCGACAAAGTTAAAGGCAGTGTTATAAAAAAGGACCCGCCGGTTTGACTGGTGTACGTCTGCAGAGGCAACGGCAGGGCAAAACTCCCCGAAGCGTCAGATAGTTGAAAGGAAAATTGGTTTCCAGAATTAAATGTTCCGCTGACAACAAGTGTGGTGGTGGGAGTGGTTCCACTACAATAAAAGGGATTGCTCATAGAAAGCGATACCAAACTTTGAGCATTTGCCTTAATATGTGGCAATACTGCCAAAAGCACTATTTGAAAGAAACGTTTCATCATGTTTCGTTTATTTAACTACAATTCGTTTGTTGACAATTTGTTGATCTGCACGTACTTGAACCTCATACACACCTTCAGCAAGTTGTGTAAGATCCAGCAATACCGTTTTCTTGCCTATAACACTGCCTACAGGTTGGCTTACCACTACCTGGCCAAGGGCATTAAAGACGTTGACATCTAACTTCTGGATGTGTTTCCAAGCCATCAAATCTAACCACACCAATCCATCACTGGGGTTTGGCATTAGGTTCACATCAAGAGTTTCTTCCAAGGGCTGCAAACCCGTGTTGAAGGCAATGTTGGTTCCAAGATTTGAGGAACTCTTTCTCCTTTGCTCCATACTGCTCCTTCCAACAGTGGAATTGCAGTTATAATCCCCAGGGAATTCAAATACTATCTGATAGAAAACCTGACCAGAGGGAGCCGGAAAATCAGAATAGAGATTGATTCCTCCAACTGAAGCAGGAACCGTGTCGAAAGGCAGCATGGTTG
>JBEIVB010000143.1:0-5027 GCA_040374085.1 Flavobacteriales bacterium
GCCTGGGGCGTTAGGCTGGGTTGCCAATGCAGGCTGAGGTCGTTGCTTACATCGAAATGAAAGAGGTGCGCATCTACGTTTGCATCTACAATGTTTAAGGTATACAGCAACACAGCGCCCAACACCGACCATTCCAGGTTGCGGCGGTAGTCGCTCGAGAGCACCAGCAGGTCTTCTGTGCTGTATTGATCGGCAAAAGGGTCGGTGGGCACCTGCCCGGGGTTTGCGGTGCGCGCCACAATGGCATCGCGGCGCAGCTTGTACTCGCGGTAGTTGGTGGCAATTAAATAACCAAACGCGGCCGCGCCCCCATAGATGATGGGCAGTTTCCAGTACTTGCGGTTGTACACCTGTCCGGCCCCGGGCAATACGGCCGAGGCTATGGCGGCAAAACGCGGACTGTGGCGCTTCAGTTTGGGTGCAGGTGCGGGAGCTTCAGAGTCGGCGGTGGCTGGTTTCACCGTGGGCTCCTCCCCTTTCGTTTGCGCCAGCACCGCAGAGGCAAACAGGCAGCAAACCAACAGCGCCGGCCACCCTGCCCGCATCACGATTCTAGGTTAAGCAGGTCGAGTATGATCTGCAGATCCTCGTCGGAGCCAAACGGAATGGTAATTTTTCCTTTGCCGTTTGAGCCAACGGAAAGTTGCACGTCGGCATTGAAGTATTGCCCCAGGTGGGAACGAATCAGGCGGTGGGCCGGACTTAAGGTAACCTCGTCGCGCAGGCCTGCACCCGATTTGGTTTTGCTGGCATCAATGGGTTTGGGCTCCGGTGGTTTTTCTCCGCGCGCCAGCATCTCGGTGGCCCGCACGCTGAGATCGTCTTCCACCACCTGCTCAAAAAGTTTTATTTGCTTTTCCTTATTCTCTACGGCCAGCAATGCACGGGCATGTCCCATGGATATTTTGCCGTCGCGTATGGCCAACTGTATGCGCTCGGGCAGTTTCAGCAGGCGCAGGTAGTTGGTAACGGTAGAGCGTTGTTTGGCCACTTTCTCGCTGAGCTGCTCCTGGGTAAGGCTGCACTCGTCTATCAGGCGCTTGTAGGATATGGCCACCTCAATGGCGTCGAGGTTTTCGCGTTGTATGTTTTCCACCAGGGCCATCTCCAGCATGGCTTGGTCGTTGGCTATGCGTATGTAGGCGGGTATTTGGGTGAGCCCGGCCAATTGGCTGGCCCTAAAACGGCGTTCGCCCGAGATGAGCTGGTAGTGGTCGTAGCCCATTTTGCGCACGGTAACGGGCTGTATGATGCCGTGCACGCGTATGGATTCGGCCAGCTCGCTTAAGGCTTCGGTCTCAAACTGGGTGCGGGGCTGAAAGGGGTTGGCCTCTATCTGCTTAATGCTGATGAGGGCTACGCTGCCCACCACCACATCGGCAGCCTCGGTGCGCCCTTTGCTGGTGGTGATGTCGGTAGCCGGGTTCTGGAGCAAGGCCCCTAGGCCACGCCCTAAGGCCGCTTTTTTCTTGTTTGCGTTATTGGAGTTGCTCATCGTCGGTTTCCGTATCGGTTATAACACGCTCGCTTTCATCGAGCTGGGTAAGGCCATTTTTCTGCAAGATCTCGCGGGCCAGGTTCAGGTAGTTCACGGCACCTTTGCTGGCAGCATCGTGCATGATAATGGTTTCGCCGTAGCTGGGTGCCTCGCCCAGCTTGGTGTTGCGGTGTATGATGGTGTCGAACACCATAGACTGAAAGTGCATTTTAACTTCTTCCAACACCTGGTTCGAAAGGCGAAGGCGAGGGTCGTACATGGTCAACAAGATGCCCTCTATTTCCAAATCGGTGTTCAATCGCTCCTGCACAATCTTGATGGTGTTGAGGAGCTTGCCCAATCCTTCCAAGGCAAAGTATTCGCATTGCACCGGAATGATCACAGAATCGGAGGCAGTAAGGGAGTTAACGGTAACCAGACCCAAGCTGGGTGAGCAATCCAAAATAATGAATTCGTATTGGTCGCGCACTTTGTCCAAGGCATAGCGCATCATGCGCTCGCGGTTGGGCAGGTTGATCATCTCTATTTCTGCCCCCACCAGATCAATGTGGGCCGGCAAGAGGTCGAGGTTGGGGGTTTGGGTGTTGAGCAGGATGTCGCGCGGGTCTACATCGTTGATGATGCACTCGTATATGCTGGTTTTAATGTTGCGCGGGTCAAAGCCTACCCCGGAGGTGGAGTTGGCCTGTGGGTCGGCATCCACCAAAAGGGTTTTGTGCTCGAGCACGGCCAGGCTGGCAGCCAGGTTGATGGCGGTGGTGGTCTTGCCTACCCCACCTTTCTGATTGGCCACCGAGATGATTTTTGCCATGGATGCGATTGTGTTTTTTAAAAGTTAAACGTTGTGGGTATGCCCTATGGGTATAAGGATGAGTTCTTTGCCGGCATAGTGAAACTTGGCTTTCGCCTCTGCCTTGTCTATGGTTATGTACGGAAAGGTGTCGTAATGCAAACCAACGATGCGCTTGCAGCGGATGAAGTCGGAGGCAATCACCGCGTTGTCTACGCCCATGGTGAAGTTGTCGCCAATGGGCAGCAAGGCAAAGCTGAGGGTGCGGTATTCGCCTATGAGTTTCATGTCGTAGTGAAGGGCGGTGTCGCCGGCGTAGTAGAAGTTGCCTTCGTTGCTTTCGATGATGAAGCCCATGGCCGGACCGCCGTAGCGCCCGTCGGGCAGGCTGCTGGAGTGCACCGCCGATACGCACTTCACCTTTCCAAAGTCAAACATCCATTTGCCGCCCACGTTCATGGGGTGCACGTGGGTTAGACCCAGGGCCTTTAGGTATTCCACCACTTCGAAAGAGGCCACCACCTGTGCCCCGCTGCGCTGGGCTATCTCCACCACATCGGCTATGTGGTCGTAGTGGCCGTGGGATATGAGGATGAGGTCGGGCATGAGCTTCTCCACCTCTATGGCCGCAGCCAATGGGTTGGGACGAATGAAGGGGTCAAACAACAATTTCTTGCCCTGAACCTCCACCTGAAAACAAGAATGCCCGAAATATGTTACGTTCATGGTCTGCTCCAAAAATGGGAATGCGAAGGTAGCGAGTTTAGGCTGTTTCGCATGGCCCCAAAGGGTACGATTTACTAACAAAAAAAGATGATCCTAATCCTCAACGCCACCAACCGACCCAACAACAAAACTCAGGTGATTGCCCGCTATTATGCCCGGGCTTTGCAAGAGAAAGGAGAGCAGGTGCGCTATTATTCCCTAGAAGATTTACCCGTGAGTGCCCTGCACCACGATTACCGCGAAGAATCGGGCGAGGTAAAGGCCTGGACCGAGGAGTACCTCCTGCCCGCCACCCGCCTGGTGGTGGTTTCGCCGGAATACAACGGCAGCTTCCCCGGTGTACTCAAACTCCTCATCGATTGCATTCCGCCCAGGCACTTTGCTGGCAAGAAAGCCGCCCTAGTGGGGGTGGCCAGCGGCCGGGCCGGCAACCTGCGCGGACTCGATCACTTAACCTCCATTTTCCACCACCTGGGCGTAGAGGTGCTGTCTAAAAAGTCATACGTGTCGCTGGTGCTCAACCTCATACAAGACACCGAGCTGGTAGACGAAACCACCCATCAGGTGCTCGATCGGCAAATGGAGGCCCTGCTGAAGTTCTAAACGCAAGAAAAAGCAAAAGCCCTTTGGAATCAACCAAAGGGCTTTTTGTTGTGCCCGGGACGAGATTCGAACTCGTACAGTTTCCCGCCACCCCCTCAAGATGGTGCGTCTACCAATTTCGCCACCCGGGCAAGGTTTTTTCGGGGGCCCAAAAGTAGCAAAAGATTTACAAAAACAAGAGCCGAAACGCCGGGGTTAGTTCTGTTGGATGAGGTTGTTGGCGGCCATTTCTTCTTGTGGAATCTTAAACAAGAACGGGCGGTAATCGCTGCCCTTCTTAAGGGGTAGCCCCAGTCTGCGCATGTTTCCATAGCGGTCGCCTTCAAAGAAAAGCTCCTTGCGGCGCTGCTCCCGCACCTTATCCAGCAGGCCTGCCGTAGAGGTTTCGGCGGTGCCGCCCCGCATGGCGCGCAGGTAAACGGCGTTGTAGCTGTTGAGGGCCTCCTGGCCATCGCCTCCCGATAGGAGATTCGACTCCGCCAAGATCAAATGCAGTTCGGCCAGGCGAATGATCTGCACGTTGGGCGACACGATGGGCGCGCCGCTGATGGAAATGGGGTTGATGTATTTCAAACAAACGCCAAATGCATTGGTGAGCGATCGGCGACGGTCGCTGCTGGAGAAGGTGGCCCTGAAATCGGATTTCATCAGCACAACGTATCCCCCACCCGCGGTAGAATAGAAACCGGGCAGGCTGTTGCTGTTGTCGAGGGCGGTGTTGGAAAGTTGAAAGATGGTTTCGGGACGGTTGGTTGGCCCCAGCTCCATGGCGGCACCGCTTTGCCGGTAGAGGAGTTGAAGGGAATCGGAGAGCTCGTATTTTCCGGTGCTCAGCACTTTTTTAGCGTAGGTGGCGGCTTCTCCGTATTCTCCTTTGTAGAAGAGCACACGAGCCAACAGTGCACGCACGGCATCTACAGAGAAACGGTCGCGGTTGGCGGGCATGGGAAATGCACTCAGCAAGGTCTCGGACTGTTTAAAATCGGCGATCACCTGGTTATAGGTTTCTTCTAATGTGGCCCGGGCTTTGGAAAGGTTCTGCTCGGTGCGGGTTGCGTTTTGGCGCAGCACCACCCCACCCTGTTCGGCGGTGTTGGCACCGGGGTTGTTTACGTCGTAGGGCATGCACCAAAGGCGGGTGAGGTTGTAGTGGCAAATGGCCCGTATGGCCAATGCCTCTCCGCGCTGCCGGGGGGCCGAACGGGCGTAGTTGGGGTCGGCCAGCACCTGGCCCGAGCTGTCTAGGGCATAGAGCACGATGTTGGCGCGGTTGATGGTGGCGTAGTGGTCGCGCCACATGTCGCGCAGGGCGCCAATTTGTATGCTGGTGGTGCCGTTGTAAATTTCGGCGGTGCCAAACTGAGAGAGGCGGTAATCCAATACTTCGCTGTCGTCGGTCATGAGTTCGCC
>JBEIVB010000192.1:0-3099 GCA_040374085.1 Flavobacteriales bacterium
CCCCCCCCCACCCCATGCACACCAACAAAACCTCCTCGTCCAACTTCAGAACCGTGACGCACGCTGAGGCAAGGCCGAGGCGTGCCGCATCGTTCCGCAAGCGGATGGGAAGTGCACTTGTTATGGTGGGTTGTATTCTTTTGCCTTATAAAATTTTGGGTCAGGCAGTTTGGAACAATACCACATTTGTGCACCGAGAGGGTCAGTACATGTTGGATGGGCAGAACAAGGTTGTAAAACTGAATGGGGTTAACTTGGGCGGCTGGCTTATGTGGGAAGGATGGATTTGGGGCGGAGGCTTTACCGCAGAGCAAGACATGTACAGGGGCATTCAGGACCTGGTGGGCCCGGCGGCAGCGCGAAACTTCAGGGATTCTGTGTACCAAACCTACATCACCCGGGCAGACCTCAAAAAAATTTCCGAGCAGGGGTTTAACGTGGTTCGGGTAAACCTAAACCACACCATACTCGAAGACGACTCCATACCCTTTGTGTACAAACAAAGCGGCTGGGATAAAATAGACAGCATATTAAAATGGTGTGAAGACTACAGGGTTTACGCCGTACTCGACTTGCACTCGGCACCCGGAGGGCAAGCCGCCGATTTTTTCTGCGAAGACTCGGACCCCGTTCACCTCTGGCAATCGGAAACCCTTAAAGAACGTACCGTTCAACTGTGGAAAGCCATTGCAGACCGGTACAAAAACCGAGGTATAATTGCGGGCTACGACTTGCTGGGCGAGCCCAATGTGAGCCGTGGTGCTGATTTACTGAAGCTCTACACAGACATTATAAAAAGCATTCGAACCGTTGACCCCAACCACATGATTCAGTTGGAGGGGAACGATTATGCCAAAGACTTCAGCATGTTCACCACCTTGCCCGACCCCAACGTGTGCTTTCATTTTCATGTTTACACCTGGTTCTACAGCAACAAAATAGAGGAGAACTTGGCCCAATACACCGCCCTGGCACAAAACCTAAATGCCCCTGTATGGTGCGGAGAATGGGGCGAGAACAGCATTGCCCAGCTGGATGCCATTTTAAAAATAGTAAACAACCCGAAAAACAACATCAGCGGTCAGGCCTTTTGGACCTGGAAGAAAATGGAAACGGCCCTTCAGCTTCCCGGGCAAGTGAATTACCCGTTTCTGGTTGGCATTCAAAACACACCGGAATGGGACAAAGTAAGTTCGTGGATCAACAACAAAAACAACCCCAAGCCTTCGAAAGAGGAGGCTGAGGCCGGAATCAAATCCTTTCTTGCATCCATAAAATTGAAAAACTGCATACTCAACACCACCGTGCGCGATATGCTGAAGCAAACCAAAGACACCCCCTATGCGGACCCTCCGGCCTCGGTGAACATTAAATTCCCCAGCAGCCTTGGAATAACCGGAGCGGCCTATCCGGGCATGGTATCTACGCCCGAAACCAACCAATATGGGATGTACACCACCTCCATCTCCTCCACCATTCCCCTCTTTGCCCGATTGCACTTAGGCACACTCCAAAAACCCATACGCTACAGCGGTTTGTTTTTCACGGCCTCTGCCGGCATAGCCCGCTTTGCCTCCTCTACCCAAATAGCCCCCATGCCCTTGTACTCGGGCTTTTTGGGCTTTACCTACATCAAAGGATCCACAAAAAACACCTCCATTACCGGCCTGTATGCCTTTGAAAATGCCGCCCCCAAACGGTTTTTAGATGCACCTCCGGGGGTATTGGGCCTGTATCTACATGCCCACCAAACCCGAAACAACAACACCTTTATTGCCGGCGGAGGAGCTTTGGTATTTAACAACCAATTTTTTATACTTCCCGTAATCGGTTACCTCGGCAAAATCAATGAGGAAATCTCCTATCTCCTTATTCTGCCGGTTGTGGCAGCGTTGAACTACAAACCCAATGCAAACAACCGATTCAGCTGGATTCTGGGGCCTCAGGGCAATTTCTACAAACTGCAGGGCAGAGCCTTTTCTATGGCCGACACCACCGTAACCTGGCAAAAAATCAACCTCCAAACCGGTGCGCTCAAAAATGGTCTATCGTGGAGCAGAACACTAAACAACCAATTGGAATGGTACACCGAGGCCGGTTTTTTATTGGGCAACACCATCACCCTAAACCAACAGCAGAAAAGCCTGCAAGAAAAAACCCTGCCTTCTGCTTATGTGCAGATTGGATTAACCCTAACCCTCAATCCCAACCGATTGGAAAACCATTTAAAACAATCCAACGAAAAAAACAGGGTGAACAAAAGCTTCAACAACCAAAAAACAAACCCTTCGATATTTAATATGGAACGGATATTTTTGGATTGAAAGCCGGGTATTGTATTGTGCATATAAAACCCAGACCTTACCATCATCATGAACTGGAAACACATCACCGAAGGAAATCAATCTCACCTAGAGAAAACCTTTACGTTTGCCGACTTTTCGGAGGCCTTTGCCTTTATGACCCGTGTGGCATTGCTGGCAGAGAAAGCCAACCATCACCCCGATTGGAGCAACGTGTGGAACCGGGTAAGCATTAAGTTGAGCACCCACGATGCCGGCAACGTGGTAACCGAAAAAGACCGGCGTTTGGCCGAGGCCATAGATGAAGTGGCAGGAAGGTGATGGTTACCGGATTGGGTGGTATTGGATTGGTTTGCAGGGAACGAGCCTTTGCATCAAAACCATTCAAACTCCCCTACCCTTCAAAAAATCTCCGTCGATGATCAACAGCTTTACTCCGGTAGCGGAGTGGGATCGGTGCGCACTCATTTCGTCGGACACCACATAGGTTTGACCTTGTACCAACGCGATGTGCTCGCCGGTGCTGAGTTCGCTCATGAAGGATCCTTCCAGGCAATGCACAATATGCCCTTTGCTGCACCAATGGTCGGCCACATAGCCGGCAGAATACTCCACCATCCTCAGGCGCAACCCTTCCAATTGGTGGGTCTGCCAAAAGGCGTGGCCGGTTTCGCCCTGATGAACAACCCGCTCAATCTGGGACCAATCGATGGTCTGAAATGGAAACAAAGACATGTGCAGATGGGTTGCTGAGAGGCGGAGTAGGATTTAATAATGGGCTACCGGAACTCCATAC
>JBEIVB010000223.1:0-2077 GCA_040374085.1 Flavobacteriales bacterium
GCGTTGAGCGAGGCGGAGAAACCGGCCTGTGCAGCAAAGGAAATGGGCAGGCGCACGCCCCATAAAAAATAGGGCCTTACCTGCTTTCCGAAGGTGAGGCAAAAGGGAATGCGCACCTCGGCGGGTGTTTTGCTCGATTGTTGAAACGCCAGAGCATACGACTGATAGCGGGGCACCCCTTCGGTAGATTGCGCCCACACGTTGGAAACGGTGCAAAACAGGGCAAGCATCACAAGGAATCGAGAGCAGGTGTTGGAACAGGGCATAGGCATAAGCGGTTGAACGATGAATGCAAAGGGAAAGGTACAACAAAACACTGCACAAGGGTTTAGGCCAAACCGCATTTCAAAACAAAAACAGCATAAAACAAATGTGCCTGAGGCGAGTCATCGCCGGATGCGGTGGGGCAGCAGTCTGCAGCATGTGCCTGAGGGCGGACTCAGCTGGTGCCGAAGCGCTTGCGTAAAAACCACTCCAACGCGAGCAGCAGCACCACAAGGCCGAATATCCAGGCCAGGTTTATGGCATCTCTGAGCTCGCGGGTGTAGCGGGAAACCGGCTTCACATCGCTGCGCTGCTCGAGCAGCTTGAGCACCTCTAAGAGCTTTTCCGGCGGCAGCACCTTGCCTCCGGTGCGGGCGGCCACGGCATACAGGGCTTGGTGATTGGCGGTGGTGTTGGCCAGCTCTACCAGCACTTCGGAAACCGTAAAGGCACCCGTTTCTTTTAGGGTTTGGTCGCCGGCGCGCGCAGAGGCGCTGTAGGTGTAGCGGCCCGGTGCAAGGCTGGGCATTTGCAGGCGGTAGGCTTGGCGGGTTGGGGTGAACCCAAAGGTGAAGCGCTTGCCCTTTTCGTTGGTTACCTCGAGGTTGATGGGCTGATCGTTGATCAGCTCAAAGTTGTTGTTGTACAACTCGGCGTCTACCTCAATGGCTTCGTTTTCTCGGTAATTGGGCTTGGTTATAACCTTAAAGCGTTTTTTGTCATCGTGGGCAGAGAGGTATTGCACCACTTTGGAAACCAGGGTGTGAAACCCCTCGGTTTTTTCGGTTTCCTGATGCTCGGTGAGGGGCCATCGCCAAATGCCCTCGCCCAGCAGATACGCGCATTTTCTTCCGCTTACATCGCCCATGCACAAGAGGGGCTCAGAGGTGCGCACGGTGCCCACCTGCTGAACCAACAAGTTGTTGAGGCCGGTGCCCGAACGTATGGTGCCAAACGGAACTTTTAAGGGCGGAAAAGAAGGCAATTGCTGCACCAGGACCTCGGGCACGTGAAAGGAAGAGAAAGCCGTCTGAAACGCACCTTGCGCATCGCCCGGCCGCGAAACATCGCCCGAAATCTGCATGCCGGACTGCGCCTGGTTGAACAGGGCAAGGTTGGAGGCAGTACCCAGTATAAACCAAGTGGGTAAATTCTGCTGCAAGGCCAAGCGCATCAGGTTTTGAAACGGAGCCGTGGCAGCCGGAATCTGGTAGGCCACCAACACGCTGAATGCCTTTAGGTTGGGAACCGGAGATTGCGGACCTATAACCTGAACTTCATAATTGGCATTGGCTTCTAAAGCCCTGCGAATGGCCGCCACATCGGGATGCGGGGCCGCGTAGGCCAAGAGAATTTTTTCTCTGCCATCGAGCACCTCCACATAGAAGGTTTGACGGTTGTTGGCATTGGTGGATTCGCCTTGCAGAGGAGGCACCACCACCTCATAGGCATGCACCCCCTTTTGAGCGGCATCGAGCTCGAGGCTGAAGCGCAAGAGCTGATCGTTGCTGCCGATGCGAAACGGTGCGGCCCACAGCGTGCGGCCATCCTCGCGTATTTCAACCCTGCCCGAGGCACCCGCAAAGCGGTTGGCCTGTATGGAAAACTCCACCGGAAAACGATTGCCCAGGTAAGCCAGGCGGTTGTGGTGCACGGTTTGTATGGCCAGGTCTTTTTGCGGCGTGGTGTCGCCCATGGCAATGGCATAAACCGGATAGTCGCCATCGAAATCATCGGGTCGGATGGCTTGTCCGCGGTTGATGAGTCCGTCTGTGGCCAGCACCACGGCACCCACGTTGCGGTTGGCATACAC
>JBEIVB010000240.1:0-1560 GCA_040374085.1 Flavobacteriales bacterium
ACTCCTTTGACCAACAGGGTTGTGCCCTGAATTCTCGTTCAAGAAACTGCTTTTTTTACATCCGGTAACGCTGTTGTGCGTCACCATTTTTCATAGCATGAAATCAATGAAAACACCTCTTAACCATACCGTGCTCGAGCGCTTTCTCCGCTACGTGCAAATCGATACCCAAAGCGATCCCAACAGCACCACCTTCCCCAGCACCGAGAAACAAAAGAACCTGGGTCGCCTGCTGGTGCAAGAGCTGCTCGAAATGGGGGTAAGCGATGCCTACATGAACGAGCACGGCTATGTGATGGGCACCCTACCCGCAACCACCCCGAAAAAGGTGCCGGTAATCTGCTTTTGCTCCCACATGGATACCTCGCCCGATTGCAGCGGAGCCAACGTAAAACCCTTGGTTCACCGCAGCTATCAAGGCCAAGATTTGGTGCTGCCCTCAGAGCCTCATCCTGTGCTGCGCTTTTCTGAGCACCCCGATCTGGCCAACCAATTGGGCAACGACATCGTAACCGCCGACGGCAGCACCCTGCTCGGTGCCGACAACAAGGCCGGTGTGGCCGAAATTATGGATGCCGCATACCAAATGATGCACCATCCGGAATGGGAGCACGGGGCCATTCGCATTCTGTTTACCCCCGACGAAGAAGTGGGTAGAGGAGTAGAGAAGCTCGATTTGAAGGAGCTGGGCGCCGATTTCGGCTACACCTTAGACGGTGAAAGCCGCGGCAATCTCGAAAACGAAACCTTTAGCGCCGATGGCATCACCGTTACCTTTACTGGGGTAAGCAGCCACCCGGGGTTTGCAAAAGGTAAGATGGAAAGTGCCCTAAAAATGGCCGCCGATTTTGTGGCCGCCCTCCCCAAAAACAGGCTTTCTCCCGAAACCACAGAGGGTAAGGAGGGGTTTGTGCACCCGGTTGCGATGAGCGGAACCATAGAGGAAGCCAAGGTTAGCCTAATTGTGCGCGACTTTGATACCGCCGCTTTGGTCAGCCACGAAGCCGAGGTGCAGGCCTTGGTGAACCGCGTGATGGAAGCCTATCCCAACAGCAAGGCCGAGGTGCAGGTAAGCGAGCAATACCGCAACATGAAAGAGGTGCTCGACCGTCACCCTCAGGTGGTGGACTATGCCCTCGAGGCCATTGAACGCGCCGGCATGAAGGCCACCCTAACCAGCATTCGCGGCGGAACAGACGGCTCCAGACTCTCGTTTATGGGATTGCCTTGCCCCAATATTTTTGCCGGCGAACACGCTTTTCACAGCCGCTTAGAGTGGGTTTCGGTTCAGGATATGCAGAAGGCCGTAGAAACGGTGCTGCACCTCTCTATGGTTTGGGCTGAGCGGTCTTAGCTTTTGTGTTATATTATTTTTTTAGGCGTTAGGGTTGTGTAACCACCCACTTGATGCGGTTTCCGGGGCCGCCGCCCGGGGCTTGCAGGCACAGGGTGTATACCCCCGGTGCCAGGGCTTGCGTGGGCTGCACCTCGGCCTGCTGGCTGCCTGGGTTAAGCACCTGGCGGTGCACCTCTTGCCCCGTGGCCGAGCACACGCTCAGC
>JBEIVB010000078.1:0-12036 GCA_040374085.1 Flavobacteriales bacterium
ACCTGGCACGAAGATGCCAAAGGCGCACCCACCCGCATCAACCTACAACCCTACCCCCCGGGCCTCTACACCCTGCTGCGCCGCAGCAAAGGCGTGGTGTTTCGGTTGGAGGTGGAGAGGAAGATGTGAGGCGGAGGTGGCAATAGGCACCGTAATCAATAAAAAACAACACCCATCATGTCCCCATCGTTTACTTAATGCTTATTTTTATAACCATCTACTATCCACTAACCATTATTGGTTCAGGAAAGCGGGCAACGCATCGTGCTTAAATTTGTGCATTCCATAGCGTTATCCAAATCAAATTCCTACGGGTACATGCCATCCATTATAACACAAAGAAATAAAACGATCACAACCTTATCCAATACCTCAATCATCAAGGTTTCTCAATACCCCCGTCTGATCTCAAAAAAGTAGCCGATGCAAACTGCAAACCGGCCAAGGTTTTAAAATATTTACCCGATAATTCCACCGCTTTCGTTTGCGCTTCCACCAGTTTTTGTTGACGGCTGTTTACCAGGAACATAGAGCTTTCCCCATTGGCGAAGCGCTCTTCTTCTGCCCTCAGCATGGTTTGATAATTTCGAATGGCTGCAGTAAAAAGCGTAACCTGATCGAGGAGTGCGCTGAGTTCGTTGAGGGTTTGCTGGAGTTTGGTTTCCTGGGCTTTTCGCTTAAACGAAAGATCGAGTTGGGCCTCGGCCAGTTTCACATTGGCCAAACCCAAGGCACCGCGCTCTGCCCGAAGAAAAATGGGAATGCTGAAATCGAGTCCCCATTTGTAGTTGTTGAGGTTAAATCCGGCAGCGGTGTTGGCGTTGTATTGAAGCCAGTTGTATTGCAGGTTCAGCTTGGGTAGGAGCTTGTTTTGATAGTAGCGCCGATCTACTTTTCCGGCAGCAATTTTATATTCATAACGTTTTACGTCGGGGTGCTGGTTCACCAGTTGTTGCACCTCTTGTCGGATTCGGGTTTGAAGGGCGGCCAAGCTGCTCCTGTTCAGGTCTTGCTGTGAAACCGGCAACGCTTGCTGGTTAAGAGGAAGAGGCTCACCGTTTTCTTGCCAGCGGTAGAGAAACACCTCCAGCAATGCGTTGTCGCGATCTACTTGGGCCTTTCGTTGTTGATTTTGCAGAATCTGCACCTGAATGAGGGCCTCCACCGTATCGATGGGCGCATGATCGCCGCCACGATAAGAAGCTTTAATGCCCTGAAAGCGCTCCATGGCATTTTCCGAAGCGGATGCAAAAATGCTGAGTTGGTTGGTGGCCTCAAACCAGCGCCAGTAGGCCTGAGCGGCGTCGTAGAGCAATTGGTTCAGCATAGAAAGGCGCTCTACCTCGGCCGATTGCCGAAAGATGCGGGCCTGCTGAAGGGCTTGCCTGCGCTGGTCGATGAGGAGGTCCTGACCCAAAGGCAATCGAATGCCCGCATAGGGCAGTCCTGTAGATGGCGTTACCTCTTCGGGATTGAGGTACAACCCTTCGCTCTGCATGAAGCCTGCCTTGACTTCTACTGCCAGAGGCGAAGCCCATTTGATGCCCCCATCGGCAACAGCAAAGTAGTTTTTTCCACCAAACCATTTCTGGTCGAACTGCGCGCCCAGCTTAGGGTCAAATTGCCCCCGCGCTTGCAGCATGGTGTTGAGGGCCCGGTTCTCCCAAAGGCGTGCTTCGCGGGCAACCGGGTGATGTTGTAATACCTCGCTTAAAAAATCTTCCGGCGCCAATACCTGTGCGACTGCCGGACTCGCCCACAAAAAAAATGGGCACACTGCAATCCAAAGAAGAGCGCGCATGCGCTTATTTGCCTGCACCGTCTTTTGCATCCTTATCCGACTTTGTTGCTTTTCCGCCTGAGGCTGGTTCGTAGTAGTTGGGGGGGAACGCATTTATTTGCCTCCAGGTTTCCCACCAAATGGGTACATCCTGCAGCAAAGCCAACGTGTTGCATCCTGCACCAATGCGCAACAAAGGTGGCCACTGCTCTCCGTCTTCGGCAACCAACACACGGAATTTCCCGTTCATAGAGAGGCTGTTGTCTATGGCTACCACTTTCCCCGCAAAGGTTCCGAAGGAAAGCTGAGGCCAGCCGGAAAAGATGATGGTAGGCCAACCGTCAAACTCCACCCTTACCCTTCCTCCGTAGCGCACCAAGGGCATGTCGTAGGGTTCTATGTACATTTCAACAGCCGGAGTAAAATGCGATGGCATGATGCTTACAATGGCTTGACCTTCTTTTACCGTTTCGCCAAGACCGGGCGTTATAGCTTTGGTGATGTAACAGTCTTGAGGAGCGGTAATGTAATAATATCCACTTCGGTTTAGGTAGTTGGCGTATTGGTTGCGCAACTTGGCCACATTTGCCGATGCTTCGTATTGGTCTGATTCGGCGCTGTAGCGATCCGATCCTGCCTTAGCCATTTTATCGGCAAACTCGTTGCGGATGGTGTTGAGCTCTATGCTGGCGTTGATAAGCTCATTTCTGCTGACCAAAAGCTTGTTCTCGCTGCTGATCATCTTCGCCAAAGCTTCCTGAAATTTCTGCCGCCTGCCTTCCAGGTCGGTCAAGGAGCGCAATCCCTTTTCATAGAGTTGCTCCTGTCGTTTCAATTGTGCATCGGCAATGTCAAACGCCGTTTTGGCTGCTTGAAATTCAATGCTGTCGGAGGTTACCTTGAGGTGGGCCTGACGCAGCTTGTTGCGCGTCTGCTCGGTTTTGTAGGTGAGGTTCCGCTTAAGGGCCTGGTATTGATTCTCTAGAGCCTTGACTTTGTTTTGGTAGCTTACAATCGAAAGGCTCTTTGCTTCGATCTGTTCTGTGGTGCGCTTCAACAACTCTGGGTCGAGATACTCCGGCTTGATCTCGGAGAGAAAAGCAATGGTGTCGCCCTTCTTAACCAACTGCCCTTCTCGTACAAACCATTTTTCTACCCTTCCGGCTATGGTGCTGTGTATGGTTTGAGGACGGTGCTCGGGCTTGAGCGTGGTAAGCTGCCCTCTGCCGGAAATGATTTGGGTCCAAGGCAGAAACATAACCCCAACCGATACCAACATGGTAACTTGAAATACCCGCACCCAGTCTGTGCGCATGCGGGAATTCTTGTATCGATCGAAGCAGGCATACTGCTCTTCGATTTTCACCTTTAGTGGTTTTTCCGAAATGTTCAGCATAGCCTTTGTTTAATGAAACAACTCGTTAAACCACGCTTCCTTTGAGGTTCTCTCAAAAGGCCCCAAATGCTGTACCTTACCTTTGTCGAGCACCAAAACTTGTGTGCAAAGTGCAGCCAGCGCTTTGCGATTGGTGGAAACCAAAATGGTGTAACCATTGGCCGGATCAAAGATCCACCGTGCAATGCGCAGGCGCAACTCCTCATCAACCGGAGCAAGAAAATCATCGAGTACGATGAGCTTGGGTTTCTTCAACAAGAGCCTCAACAACATCAAGCGACTGGCCACGTGGCGCGGTATTCCACGCCCCTCGGGGTGAAGCGTAGTAAATAATCCGCTGGGTAAGCTGTTTAAGTAGGCGTTCAATTCGAGTCGGGCTGCAAGGTCATTCACTTCATCTAAGGTAATGGCATCATTGCCCATACAAAGGTTGTCCCACAGTGTCCCCCCGAAAAAGCTCTCCTGAGAAAGGTTATCGCCCAATAGCATACGCAACGATGCGGGTTTTATCTCGCGCAAGGGAACGCCTCCTATCATGATCTGCCCATTGAAATCGTCGTAGAACCCGGCCAACACATCCAACAACATGGTTTTACCCGAGCCTCCAAATCCGCTGATGCACAAGGCTTTTCCCGCAGGGAGGGTAAAGGTCACCTCCTGCAAATCGTTCTGCAGGTTGCCCGGAAAACGATACGAAAGGTTCTCCACCACCACATCCAATCCTCCTTTGTGCACTTCGCCCAGGTCTATTCCATCTTCTGGCTCAATGTCCAAATCGGTAACATAGCCAATTTTTTCCAGGGCAGTTAACGTATCGTACACACTGGCCATGTTGTAGGCGGTTTTTTCTACGCTGGTGGTTAGGCTAATGACGATGATTTCGGCGGCTACAAACTGCCCTATGTTCAACTGCTTGTCTACCACCAGATAAGTTCCCAGCAATAAAAAGCTGGCGGTGATGAGAATTTTAAAGATTACTTCTCCCTTATACAAGGTTTTGAGAACCGTGAAGTGTTTTTCGCGTGCGTGTATGTATCCACCCACAAGACCATCGGTTTGTTGCATGGCAACCTGGTCTTTTCCCGCCAGCTTAAACGTTCCCATGTGACGGGCCACTTCGTGCAACCAGGCCGCCATATCGTGTTTGTAGGCCGACTCTTTCAGGCTCGTTTGCAGGCCCGAGGAAAAGGTGAGGCGAAACAAAAGCACCAGCAAAAGCACAAACAACAGGCCAAACACCACAAACAAAGGGTGATAGAAGGCCAACAAAACCAAACTGAGCAATACCTGAACCGAATAGGTAGCCAGATCGATGACCACCTTTTCCATACCCTTCTGCACGCTGAGGATGTCGAAAAAGCGGTTGGCTAAGGTGGGGGGATAGTATTCGTGGATCTTGTTCAGCTTCAAACGTGGCAAGCGGTAGGCAAATTCAAACGCGGCGCGCGCAAAGAGTTTCTGCTGCAACACCTCAATGATGCTCTGCTGCATGATTTTGAGAGTACCACCCAAGGCAATGCCCAGCAAAATGAGCAAAATCAAGACTACCCATGAGGTACTCACCGTTTGGGCCGAAATGATGCCGATTATGCTTTGGACCCCAATGGGCACACTCAAGCTGATGATGCCTGCCATGATGGAGTACCAATAAACGTAGGTAAGCTCTTTTCGGTCGGGCTTTAAGAGACGGAAAAGCCTTCTTATTGCTTTTGCAGGCGATGTGGTTCCAGCCATGCGGATTTTATAGGGAGGTTGGAAAGATACAGCCGCAATAGTACAAGTTAAACCGCCTCGGGCAGCCATGTTGTCCGACAATTATCAACCAAAAAAAGGTTAACAACCCGAACCGGCATTTTCACCGCACCCCCAAGCACAAGTACAGCCAAAAAGTGAACCTAATTTCTATATTTGCAGGCTCTAAAAAAAAGAACATCGACCGGTTTGTTGTAATACACACCAAACCAAGTAGTTAAACCTAACCGTATGCAGAACAAAGGTGCCATTCGTTTTTTTGCCATTGCCTTGGCAGTGGTTTGTTTGTACCAGCTTGCCTTCACTTGGATTACCAATGGGGTGGAAAAGGATGCCAAATCCTTCGCAGAAGCGCAGCTGGCTAAGCTAAAGAAGCTGCCAAACCAAGCCCTCAGCGCCAACACCGACTCCGTGTTGATGAGCCAGGAAAAGCATTACCTCGACTCCATGTCCAGCGTGGGAGTTTTCAACATCTTGTTGAAAAATTACACCTATAAGGAATGCAAGGAGAAGGAGATCAACCTCGGCCTTGACTTGCGCGGGGGTATGAACGTCATCATGGAGATTTCGGAGGCGGACATCATCCGCTCCATGAGCAACAACAACCCCGATGCCACCTTCAACAAGGCCATGGCCAACGCCATTGCGGCTCAGAAAAGAAGCCAGGCCGACTTTGTGACCTTGTTTTACGACGAGTACCGCAAGCTCGACCCCAACGTGAAGCTTTCGGCCATCTTCAACACCCTTGAATTGAAGGATCGGATTAAATTCGAGTCTACCAACGAGGAGGTTATGACCGTGTTGCGCAAAGAGGCCGAAGATGCCATCGACCGTTCCTTCAACATCCTTCGCACCCGTATCGATAAATTTGGGGTAACCCAGCCGAACATCCAGAAATTGGGTTCAACCGGCCGCATCCTCATCGAATTGCCCGGTGTAAAAGACAAGGAGCGCGTGCGCAAGCTTCTTCAGGGAACGGCCAACTTGGAGTTCTGGGAGACCTTTGAAAACAAAGACATTCAGCCCACCTTGGTGGAGGTAAACAAACGTTTGGCCGCCATGGGTAAAACCGAGCAGGTTGAAACCAAAGACAGCGCAACTGCCGTTGCAGATACCACCAAAGCTGCTGCCGATGGTACACAAGCAGACCTTGCAAAACCTGCAGAGGCAAAGCCGGAAGCCGCTCAGGGAGCCTCTTTGGCCGATGCGGCTGCAGCCAAGAAAGACACAGCTAAGAAGGACGCCAAGGCAGACAAGAGCAAGGTAAAAGAAACCAATCCCCTCTTCGACAAAATGCAGCCCGCTGTTTACCAGCGCCAGGGCAACTACTATCCGGCCGAGGGCCCTGCAGTAGGCATCGCCGCTATTAAAGACACCGCTGCCATCAACCAAATGCTGCGTATGCCCGCCATAAAAGGCATGCTGCCGCGCAACCTTCGTTTGTTGTGGACCGTGAAGCCCATCGACAAAGAGGAGCGCTTCTTGCAGCTGGTTGCCATTAAGGTTACCAGTCGCGACGGTCACGCACCTCTTGAAGGAAACGTAATTACAGATGCCTCCGGAGACTTCCAGCAAAACAGCTCCAAAGCCGAAGTGAGCATGAGCATGAACCCCGATGGTGCGCAAACCTGGAAGCGCCTTACCGGAGAGAACATAGGCAAATCAGTAGCCATTGTGCTCGATGATTATGTGTACTCCTTCCCTACCGTTCAGTCTGAAATTTCAGGCGGACGTTCTTCCATCACCGGAAACTTCACCATCAACGAATCCAAAGACTTGGCCAACATCCTAAAAGCCGGTAAGCTACCGGCCCGTGCGCGCATTGTGCAGGAAGATGTGGTAGGTCCATCGCTCGGTAAAGAGGCCATCAACTCCGGATTGTTGTCGTTTGTGATTGCCCTCATCTTGGTGCTCTTGTACATGGGCATCTACTACAACAAAGCCGGCTGGGTAGCCGATTTGGCCCTGTTCGCCAACGTATTCTTCATTATGGGTGTGCTGGCCTCTTTCGGCGCGGTGCTTACCCTACCGGGCATTGCGGGCATCGTGCTCACCATTGGCCTTTCTGTGGATGCCAACATCCTCATCTTTGAGCGGGTGCGCGAAGAGCTTGAAGATGGTGCTGTGCTAAAAACCGCCATCCGCAATGGTTTCAAGCATGCCCTTTCCTCCATCATCGACTCCAACGTAACCACTTTAATTCTGGGCATCATCCTGTATGTGTTCGGAACCGGACCCATCCAGGGCTTTGCCACCACCCTCATCATCGGTATCCTCACCTCGTTGTTCTCGGCCATCTTCATTTCCAGGTTGGTGTTCGAGTGGCTCTTGGATCGCAACAAGCCCATTCCGTTCAGCATTCCTGCCACTGCCCGACTCTACAAGAACATCAACATCAACTTCGTAGGTAAGCGCAAGCTGTATTACATGATTTCGGGCGGCATCATTCTTTTGGGCGCCATTTCGTTTGCTACCAAAGGCTTGAACTTGGGTGTAGATTTTAAGGGAGGACGCAGCTACGTAGTCCGTTTCAACCGCGATGTTGTGCCTCAAGAAGCACGCGACATTCTGGCCGGCCCTTTCAAACAGGCACCCGATTGCAAAACCTTCGGAAGCGCCAACCAGCTTAAGATTACCACCGCCTTCAACATAGAAGATCAGAGCACCGAAACCGATAATCTGGTTGAAAAAACCTTGGTTGATGGTTTGAAAACCCTGCCCAATATCAGTTTGGTAGAAATCCGCAGCTCCAGCAAGGTGGGCGAGAACATCTCAGACGATATTAAGTCCTCTGCCGTTTGGGCCATCCTCATTTCTTGTGTGTTGATGTTCGTGTACATCTTCATCCGATTCCAGAAATGGTCGTTTGGACTGGGTGCTGTGGCCGCCTTGCTCCACGACGTGTTGGTGGTATTGGCCGTGTTCAGCATCTTCAACGGAGTACTGCCTTTCTCCTTGGAAATCAATCAGGACTTCATTGCTGCCATCCTAACCGTTATGGGTTACTCCATGACCGACACCGTGGTGGTATTCGACCGTATCCGCGAATTCCTTACCCTCAACAAGAAAAAAGAGCTGGAGGGCAAAGAGCAGTCAACGGTCATCAACTTCGCACTCAACAGCACCCTAAGCCGTACCCTCAACACATCCTTAACCATCTTCTTTGTGTTGTTGGCCATCTTCATCTTTGGTGGAGAAGTAATTCGAGGCTTCAGCTTTGCCTTGTTGGTGGGCATTGTTATTGGAACCTACAGCTCCATTTGCATTGCAACGCCTATCGTGGTGGATTTCGATCGCAAAGACAAAAACTGATTCCGGTACACCCCAAAAAAAGCGGGCATCTCCATTTGAGGTGCCCGCTTTTTTTATGCTCTTCTTTAGATAAAATCAGTTGGATTGAGGGGTGCTGTCATGGCCATATTCCAGGAGTTCCTCCCAAACCCGTCTCCAGTCATCCCATTGCAAATAATTGCCCAATGTTTCATTGTGCCAGAGGGAAACAAACGTACCGTTTACGGCTCGTACCTCATCCACCAATTGCTTGCAACGTACTATGGCTTCATCGGGCGTTAGCTTTAAATAATACAAAAGCGTGGCATCCATAGCCTGAAACGGTACTACCATCAGTTTGGTTTCCATCTCCAGATCCAGGTCGTAAAACGGAAACGGAGTGCAGGTTCCAGCCCTAAATCCGGTATCGGATGCAAAGCCCATGGTATGGTCTTCGAGGATGTCGAGATCGATGAGGCGCTTGTAGGTTGCCGGAAACTCCAACCGAAGAAAATGCTGGCGGCTCATGGTTATATCGCGGTGAATGACCTTACCCAATTCCCGCACCTCATCTTCGAGCAGTTCGGGATGCCGGTTGCTTTGGTAGCTGGGGTGAATGCCCACATCGTTTGAATCGGCAATGGATCGAATGAGCTTACGGAAATCGGGATTGTGCGTGGGCAAGTTCTTGTCGTATGGACCGTAGGAGGCAAACAGAAAGAAAAATATAGGCCTCATTCCATACCGCTCATGTAGGCTTTCCATAAACGCGTAGGTATCGTATGGGTCGGGGCTTAACCCCAAAAACACACGGCTGCGCAAACTCAAATCATTAAAATCGAAGCGAAACAAAGCCCGGGCAAATGCCCCAATTTGGCGCATACGGCCTTTGGATTTAAATGCAAAGGCATTGTCCACGTCTATGGTAGAAACAAATCGATACTGCTTTTTTATCCATTTAAGTTGATGAAACTTTTCACTGAGCACTTCCTTCAGAAACATTGCCCAGCGGTCTACCACTGCGGTTTGCAGAAAACCATGCTGGGCAGCCAAACTGTAGCGTGGGTCAAAGCGGTTGTGGGCGTCGCGTATGCTGGGCAGGTATTCCTCGTAGCGGCTGATCATATAGAATGCCGCACAGAATGGGTCAAACGGAAGGTGCCCAAGGTAAGGTGTTGCAAAGAGGATGGGTATGCCGTTGTGATACCCAAACCCCGTTTCTTGCGAAAAAACACCGGTTTCAAACAGGATGTTTTTCGGGTAAATCCAGCAGGCTCCCGGAGGGGGTTCGTGGTGGTGGTACCAAATGAGGGGGCCACTGTGACCGCGGGCTTCATCTACCCGATCGGTAAACGCAAAGGACTCCAAGCCGGCAACCGTTTTCAATAGGTGATGCACGGCATACCTTAAACGGGGTGAGATTCGGTTGGCGTAGAAAAGCAGCAAAGGTTAAGGGCGGAAGGTTCTAAGAAGGACAGCGCAAATGGCCTCAGCCGCATGACCGTCGCCAAAAAGTGGCGGAAAGCTCAGGTGGCTTTTGTTTTCGGTGAAGTGCATCCAAGCGCGCTCAATGGCTTGCTCATCGGCGTCGCATACCCGCGCACAGCCTTGCTCCACCACCTCCACCCACTCGGTTTCGGAACGCAATATGATGCAAGGCTTCTCAAAAAAATAGGCCTCTTTTTGAACGCCGCCCGAATCGGTGAAAATCATTTCTGCGGCTTTCTCCAGGGCAATCATCTCCAAAAAACTGGCCGGGTCTACGATGCGAACGGCTTCGTTGCGCTCCAAACGCTGCATAAACTCGGGCAGAAGGTTGTGTTGCAAGACTTTCTCGGTGCGCGGATGAATGGGCAACACAAAGGGAATGCCGCACGCATCGAAGATGGTAAAGAAGGCACGGAACAAGGCGTTCAATCGCTTCGGATCGTCGGTGTTGTTGTTGCGGTGAACGGTGGCCAGGTAAAAGGGCCGGCCTTTAAGATCGAGCTTCTCCAAATACGCATCGCCCGAATGGCGTTGTGCGAAATAGAGGGAATTGTCGAACATAACATCTCCGCAATGAATTACCTCCGGCGCATCCAAGGTAGCCTTGCGCCCCGGAGTGTGTTCGGTGGCAAAGCCCTCGTGTTGGAGGTTGCGCACAGCGGTTTGCGTGGGACAGAAGAGCAGGGTGCTTACGTGATCGCAGCAAATGCGGTTGATCTCTTCGGGCATGCGCTTGTTGAAGGAACGCAGCCCCGCCTCTATGTGAATCACGGGCACGTGCAGCTTAGAAGCTGCTAATGCCCCGGCAAGGGTAGAGTTGGTATCGCCATACACCAGCACAGCATCGGGCTTATGAAGGTGTATCTGCTCTTCGATCTTAGCCATCATGGCTCCGGTTTGCGCGCCGTGTCCGCCCGAACCTATGTGCAGATTGGCATCGGGATGCGGGATGCCCAGCTCGCCGAAGAAGATGTCGGACATGCGCTCGTCGTAGTGCTGTCCGGTATGCACCAAGATCTCGCGCAGTTCGCCGGAGAAATGGGTGCTTATGGCGCGGCTGATGGCAGCGGCCTTTATGATTTGCGGCCGAGCACCTATAAGGGTGAGGATGCGGATCATGGGTTGGCCTGTAGGGTTTTGCGCATGGCCTTCATAAGATCGGCAGAGGCCTCTACCAACGGAAGCCGCACGGTGGGTGTGCACAAGCCCATGATGCTCAAGGCCGCTTTAATGCCGCTTGGATTGCCCTCGGCAAACAACAAATCGGTTATGGGCATAATGCGGTAGTGCAAAGAGGCGGCTTCGGAAAATTTTCCTTTCAAACACAGGTTTACCATCTTGCTGAAGCCCTGCGGACGCGCCATAGCCGCCACCGATATCACACCGGTTGCGCCACAGGCCATAAGCGGAAGGGTGAGGTTGTCGTCGCCGCTCAACACCTGAAAGCGCTCGGGCTTGCCGGCCAAGATGTGCATGCATTGCTCCATGTTTCCGCTGGCCTCTTTTATGGCCACAATGTTTTTAAATTCTTTTGCCAAACGCAAGGTGGTATGGGCACTCAGGTTGCTGGAGGTGCGCCCGGGCACGTTGTAAAGAATAATGGGAAGCACAGAAGCCTTGGCCAGCTCGGCATAATGCCGGTAGATGCCTTCCTGAGCGGGTTTGTTGTAATAAGGAGAAACCGATAATATGGCCGAGAAAATTTGGGCATCTACGTGCTTTATTTCCTGTACCAGGGCAGCGGTGTTGTTGCCGCCCAACCCATACACCAAAGGCATCTTACCCGACACCTCCTGCACCCAACTCACCACCTGAACTTTTTCTTCTGCGGTAAGGGTTGCCGATTCTCCGGTGGTGCCAAACAGCACCAGGTAGTCTATTCCACCCTTTTTGCAATGCTGCACCACACGCTGAAGGGCATCGCGGTCTATTGCGCCTTTTTTGGTGAACGGAGTAATTAAGGCCACACCGGTGCCTTTCGGAGAGAAGGTCGATTTCATGAGATGGGTTTCAATACGCGAAGGTAACGCTCTGCATGGTCAAACAGAACCTTGGGATTGACGGCCTCCTCGGTGGTGATGCAAAAGTCGTAAAAGCACAGGAAACGTGGGTGGTAGCGCCCCACTTTGAACCGTGCGTTGGAGAGGGCCACCATATAAACCAAGGGCAGCAAGGGACGGCTGCAGAGGTTGATGAGCACATCGAAGGGCTCCTCCAGGTAGGTTTGCAGGATGGGGTCGCGGGGGCGGTAGTGCCAGTTTACCTGCTTGCGGGTGAAGTAGTCGAACTCCAGCTTGGCGTTGAGCATGTTGGGAGATTCTTTTGCATTATAAAATCCCATGGCCCTCAC
>JBEIVB010000242.1:0-1479 GCA_040374085.1 Flavobacteriales bacterium
CATGGTTGGAGCGCTTTCTGCCCGATGTGGTGCGGCACAGCCAACTGCCCGGCGTAGAGTTGATGGTGGCCGATAATGCCTCCACCGACGACTCCGTGGCCTGGCTTCAACGCGAAATGCCTCAGGTGCGTGTGGTGATGAACCAAGAGAACGGCGGCTTTGCAGCCGGCTACAACCAAGCCCTAAAACACATTCGCTCAGAAAATTACCTCCTGCTCAACAGCGACGTTGCCGTTCAGGCAGGATGGCTGGAGCCCATGCTGAAAGCCCTTGATGACCATCCGCACTGGGCCGCGCTGCAGCCCAAGATTAGATCTTACAACCAACCCGGGCACTTCGAATATGCCGGAGCCGCCGGAGGTTTTATCGATCGTTTGGGTTACCCCTTTTGCCGTGGACGTTTGTTCGATTGCCTTGAAGAGGACACCGGCCAGTACAACAATACCCGAGAGGTGTTCTGGGCTACCGGGGCCTGCATGCTCATTAGATCCGAAGCCTTCTGGAAGGTGAAGGGCTTCGATGAAGAGTTCTTTGCCCACATGGAAGAGATAGACCTCTGCTGGAGGCTGAAACGCTGCGGCTACGGCATCGGCTATTGTGCACAATCGGTGGTGCACCACGTAGGCGGCGGAACCCTCAGCGCCCTAAACCCAAAGAAGACCTACCTCAATTTCCGCAACAACCTTTTCATTCTAACTAAGAACCTGCCCAATGGCCTCCTCTACCTGGGCTTGTTTCAACGCATGATGCTCGATGGGCTAGCAGCACTGCGGTTTCTGCTGCAAGGTGAAGCCCGGCACTTTAAAGCGGTATGGCAGGCCCACATGGATTTCTATCAGGGGTTTGGAGGCATGAAACGCAAACGCAGCGAGCTGCCCTCCACAGCCGAAAATGGATTGCCCTCTCAGATGTATAAAAAACTGCTGATTGTTCAGTTTTTCGGAAAAGGGCTAAAGCGCTTCTCCCAATTGAACCCCAAACATTTTTCCTGATGGATGCACCCCTGTTGGATCCACTCGAGGTCCTAAACGAACTCCAGAAGAAGGCGATTTTGTTGGTGGATGCCCGAAGTGAGGGGGAGTTTGCCAAAGGGTGCATTCCGGGTTCCATAAACATTCCTTTATTAAACAACGAGGACCGGCGCCTCATCGGCATCGAATACAAAACCAATGGGCAACAGGCAGCGGTAGATATGGGTTTCGAACGGGTAGGTCCGCGATTCTCCTCCCTCATCCGCCGCGCACGAGAGGCCCACGGTGCCTATGGTAAGCCCCTGGTGGTGCTGTGTTGGCGGGGAGGCTTGCGCAGCCAGGTGTTGGCCTGGGTACTGCACACGGCCGGACTGCCGGTAGGCCGCTCCAAGGGAGGCTATAAGAACCTGCGAGGGCTGTTGCTGCAAACCTTTTCCAAACCCCTAGCATACTGCGTAGTGGCTGGCAAAACCGGAGCCGGAAAAACAGAAACGCTGCACGCCCTGCA
>JBEIVB010000103.1:0-7835 GCA_040374085.1 Flavobacteriales bacterium
CTCCTCCAGGTAGGTTTGCAGGATGGGGTCGCGGGGGCGGTAGTGCCAGTTTACCTGCTTGCGGGTGAAGTAGTCGAACTCCAGCTTGGCGTTGAGCATGTTGGGAGATTCTTTTGCATTATAAAATCCCATGGCCCTCACTTTTTTCTTTTCGTCTCTCAGCCTGCGCACAATCTGCTGCACCATTTTCAACTCCTCGGGCTGGGTGGCATCGAAGAGTATGCCTATGGTTTGGGCCTGCTCCCAGGGGCAAACGGTAACCTTGCGCCCGGGCGAAGGAATCACCCGCTGAAGGAAGTATTCGCCGGCTTTGGCTCGGGTTTTCTGCACCACCATATTGCAAGGTTACGGGGTTTTGATGAGGGCAAGAAATGCTTCTTCTGAAAGGATGGCCACGCCCAGCTTCTCGGCCTTGCGCAGCTTTTCGGGACCCATCTTGTCGCCCGCCACGAGGTAGTCGGTTTTGGCCGAAACGGAAGACACCACCTTGCCTCCATGCTTTTCAATTTCTTCTTTGATGCCCTCACGCGAGAATTGAGCAAACACGCCGCTCACCACCAAGGATTTTCCTTCCAGAGCGTTGCTCACGAGTTGATGCGCCGCCGGATCCATCTCGAGCTTCAAGCCTGCCGAGCGCAAGCGCGCCAGGGTTTGTTGGTGCTCTGCACTCCGGAAAAAACGGTGCACCGATTCGGCAATCACCTCGCCCACTTCCTCGGCTTCGAGCAGTTGCGCCACATCCATACCGGCCAAGGCATCCAACGCCCCTGCAAAACGGGCCAGCTTGCGCGCGGTGGTCTCGCCCACGTGGCGTATGCCCAGCGCAAAAAGCACGCGCTCGAAGGGAACGCTCCGAGAGGCATCAATGCCCGCCAGGATGTTGGCCGCCGATTTCTCTGCCATGCGCTCTAAGGGCAACAGGTGCTGCATGTGCAAGTCGTAAAGGTCGGCGTAGGTGCGCACCAAGCCCGCCTGATACAAGAGGTCTATGGTTTCTTCGCCCAGGCTGTTGATGTCCATGGCTTTGCGCCCCACAAAATGCACCAACCGGCCCTTTATCTGGGGCGGACAGCCATCCTCATTGGGACAAAAGTGCTGCGCCTCGCCTTCGGTGCGTTGCAACACGGTGTGGCATTCCGGACAGTGGGTTATAAACTCTATTTTATGGGCACCCGGGCTGCGGGCCTCCTTATCGGCGCCCATAATTTTGGGTATGATCTCCCCTCCTTTCTCCACCAGCACCCAATCGTTGAGGTGGAGATCCAGTTCGCCTATAATATCGGCGTTGTGCAAACTGGCGCGCTTCACCACGGTGCCGGCCAGCTTCACCGGCTCTAAGTTGGCAACGGGCGTAACCGCTCCGGTGCGTCCTACCTGATAAGAAACGCTCAACAAGCGGGTGCGCGCCTGCTCGGCTTTGTATTTGTAGGCTATGGCCCAGCGGGGCGATTTTGCCGTAAAACCCAGTACCTGCTGCTGGCGGTAGCTGTTTACTTTTATAACAATTCCGTCTATGTCGAAGGGCAAGTGGTGGCGTTCTTTGTCCCAATGGGCAATGAAGCGTTTCACTTCCTCAATGCCCTTGGCAAGCCGGGCCTGAGTGGGCACGGGCAGTCCCCATGAGCGGGCGGCTTGCATGCTTTCATAATGCGTTTCAAATACCTGGTTGTCGGCATACAGGAAATAGAGGAAGCAAGATAGCTTGCGCTTGGCTACCTGTGCCGAGTCTTGGAGCTTAAGGGTGCCGGCTGCGGCGTTGCGGGGGTTGGCCAGCAGGGGCTCGCCTAGGTCTTCGCGCTCTTGGTTGAGGGTCTCAAAGGCTTTGTGGGTGAGCATGACCTCTCCGCGTATCTCAAAGCGCTCGGGGTAGTTGCCCGCATTCAGCTTCAGGGGCACGTTGCCAATGGTGCGCACGTTGTCGGTAACATCGTCGCCCTGGGTGCCGTCTCCGCGCGTTACGCCCAGCACCAGAGCGCCGGCTTCGTAGGTGAGGCCAATGGCCACGCCATCAAATTTCAGCTCGCAACAATATTCCACGGGTTCGTCTTCTGCACCCAGCCCTTTGCGCACCCGGGCATCGAACTCGTCGAGCTCAGACTCGTTGTAGGTGTTGCCCAAGGAGAGCATGGGGTAGCGGTGCACCACGGTGCGGAAGGCTTTGGTGATGGTGCCTCCCACTTTTCGGGTGGGCGAGTTGGGGTCGTGAAACTGAGGCCAGGCATCTTCCAGGGCTTGCAGCTCGCGCAAGAGGGCGTCAAAGGCGCTGTCGGATATGATGGGCGCCGCCAGTTGGTAGTATCGGTGGTTGTGGTCTTCCAGCTCGGCGCGCAAGGCCAATATGCGCAGGTGGGCTTCAGGTTCGGTCATGTTGCCGGGGAGAAAAACATTGAAGTAATATTTCGTCGATCCAGCCCTGTTGCCCGCGAAACCACTGTTTGCGGGTTCCACAGGGCTCAAAGCCTTGGGCAGTGAAGAGGTTCAGGCTGGGTTGGTTGTCGGATTGCACCGAGGCAAAGAGCTGGTGCAGCATGAGATGGTCGAAGGCATATTCTTTCACCAGCTCGAGGGCGGTGGTGCCGTAGCCCCGGCCTCTGCTGTCGGGGTCGGCAATGAGAAGGCCCACGCCGGCTCTTTGGTGCACGGGGTTTAGGTCGTAGAGGTCTACCACACCCAAGGGGGCTTGGCCCTCGAAGTGCAGCAAAAGGCGCGCGCCGCCCATGCCAAACGGATGGCTGCTGAGCTGACGCTCCACGTAGTCGAGCATCTCGGCATGCGAAAGAGGCCGCCAGGCCCAACCGAATTTCCAAACGGCCGGATCGTTCTCCCAGGCCAGGAGTTGCTCCACATCGCCCCTATCGGGGCAGCGAAGACGAAGCGGGGTGGAGGCATGCATGAGCACAGCAAAAGAAATTGTTTTACTTCGTAACCCCAAATGGAACCCGCCCGTTTCCGCATAAACGTTACCCTAAACCCGCTGTATTGGCTCTGCCAGGGGCTGTTCCAAATCGGCATACGCGTGTATTTCCGCACCATAAGGGCAAAAGGCCTGCGCAGCATACCCAAGGACAAACCGGTGCTGCTGGCCATCAACCACACCAACGCGTTCCTCGACTCATCGGTGCTGCACATCCTCCTGCGCCGCAACGTGCACAGCTTAGCCCGGGGCGATGTGTTCAAAAACCCGGTGGCCAACTATTTCCTCCGCATCTTTCACATCCTGCCCATTTTTCGGCTGCGCGAAGGCATAGAGCACCTGCCCAAGAACAACGAGAGCTTCCGCCTCAGCATGGAGGTGCTGGAAAGGGCCGATCAGCCCCTCATCATCTATCCCGAGGGCGACTGCGTGCAGGAGTACGCCATTCGTCCTTTTCGAAAAGGCATGGCCCGCATCGCCTTTTTATTAGAAGAAAAATATAATTTCGAATCCGCACTGGAGATCGTTCCGGTGTCGTTGTTCTACAGCCGCCTCAGCCGCTGGGGCGGGACCCTGGAGGTGCAGGTGGGCAAACCCCTTAAGGTGAGCCCATACAAAGAGGCTTGGCAACGCGACAAGGCCCGAGCCCTCAACGCCCTAACCCGCGACTGCGAAGCCGCTCTGCGCCAAACCGGCGTGCACCTGCCCGATGCCCACGATCAGGCCCTGCTCTCGCTCTGGTACGATGCCATGGGCAGCACGGCCGCCGCGCAACCGGTGTCGCATTGGTTGAAAAAGTTGCACAGCGAGGCAGATCCGCACAGGCGCCAGCAACACCTCGAAGCCCTGAGCCACTACCGGCGCACCCTAAGCCTGCACGGCCTGCGCCATGCACAGGTGGTGCAACCCGTGCCCTTGGGCCAATGGGCCTTTTCGGGCTTGCTTGCCCTGCTGGGGGCAGTGCCCGGACTCCTCGGCTGGTTGTTTTTTTATCTGCCCTTTCAATGGCCCGCCAAGAAAGCGCGGGCCTTGTGTGCCTCGGTGGAGTTTGTGGCCAGCGTTACCGTTGGGCTGGGCTCCTTTGCTATGGCACTGTGGATGGTGGTTGCGGCCCTTCTATTGACCTTTACCCTGGGCGGCATTTCCTTTTGGGCTTACCTGGGCGTGTTGCTCATTTGGGGTGCTTACACGCTTGCATGGGGCGCGGTGGCCCGGCGCTGGTACCGCCTCAGCCGCTGGCTTTGGCTTACCCGCAACCGTCCCGATGAGGCCCAAGCGGTGCTCGATGCGCAACGCAATGCGCTGGGCACCTGGCTTTAGACGAGCTTACAGGCGATAGGCAGCCCTCACCTCAAACCCATGATACACCGGCTCTGGCCGGGCAACACTTTTGGTTATCGTTGGGGTAACCTGATACAGCGCGCTCAACCACCACCGGTTGCTGCGCCAATCCACACCCGCAGTGGCGGTGGCCGAGGTGATCATGCGCACGGGCTGGTTCACCAAGAAGCGCTCGCTGGGCGGACCCGGAGCCTCTTCGGGGCGGCGGAAGGCCACCCGCTGCCAGGCACGCACATCGAGGTCGGTGCCGGCCCCAAAGCTGAGGCCAAAGCCCTTGGAAAGCGCGCGGTGGTATTGAATGCGCAGGGGCACCTGAAGGGTTTGCGTTTGCAGATCTATGCCCCGGGCGCTGCTGTCTATGGGTGCAGCCGGGCGCGGGCCACGGGTGCGGTCGGCGTTGAAATCGTCCATGTCGCGGGCGTTGGCAAAGCGGGCACGGTCTGAGTTGGCGTAGGCCAGTCCCACCAAGGCGCTCCAGTTGCGGCCCAACATAACCGTGGCCGTTAGGCCCAGCGTAAGGCGGGCTGGACTGGGAGCACACCGCACGCCTCCGTAAACCTGCGGAAAGGATCGGGTCTTGGGAGCATCGGGATATACGGCTTTGGGGTTGATGGCTGCATCGGCCTCATCGCTCAGATAAGGCGCTTGCAGGTAGGCCAGTCGATGGTTCTCGGGTACGGCAACGGCTCCTTTGGGAACGAAGCTGCGCAGAGAGAGCTCGGGGTTGGGCGAAGACGAAGAGCCGCTTGCAGAGGGCACCGAAAAGTCTTCCTCTGCCCCACCCCCGTTGGCCTCAGACAAAGAGGTGCCGGCGGGCGGCAGGTTGGCAAAACGGCCAAAGGGCTTTTTCGCCCGAGGCGCTCTACCTGAGGAGGAAAAGCGGGATGCGCCATGCCCCGATACGCCCGCCGATTCAGATGCCGATAAGGGCGTGGAGGCCAGAACGGTCTCGGCCCGGCCACCCGTGCGAACCGGCTCCGATGCCGTATGCACATAAACGGTATCGTGCACCACCGGCAAGGCGTTGGTTTCGGAACGAGAGGTTATAAGTTCGCGTAGATTTTTATTCTCATTGAGTTGTAAAAGGTTCAGGATGGTTAAGGATACGATGAGTCCGATAGAGGCCGCAAAAGCCCAGCGTGAGGATCGGGTGAGCACGGGCGATGGGGCCGGCAGCCGTTGTTTCTTAAGCTGCTGCACCACACGGTCTACCTCCTGGGGCTGGTGAGGGGCGTTGTAACCTTCGAGGCGGCGGCGAAGGGCGTCGTCAAATTCTTCCGCGTTCATGTGCCTTGCGTTTTACAGAATAAACTTCGAACACCTCGGGGTGATGCTCGAAAATGAGGTGCTGCAGCTTGCGACGTGCATCCTGCAGGTTGGATTTGCTGGTGCCTTCCGATATGCTCAGCATCTCGGCAATCTGGCGGTGGTTGTAGCCTTCTAACACATACAACGAAAACACCATGCGGTAAGCCGGTGTAAGGCGCTGCACCAAGGCCAGGATGTCTTGCACGGCCAGCTTCTGCAACACATCCTCGTCTACCACCGGAACATCGGCCTTCTCTATGTCCACCCTCAACGAGAACCGCACGTTTTTGCGGTAATAGTCGATGGAGGTGTTCACCGAAATGGTGCGCAACCAGGCCTTAAACGGTTGGGCCGCGTCGTAGCGATGCAGGTTCTGAAAGACCTTTAGAAATACATCCGATACGATCTCTTCTGATTCCATGTTGTTGCCGGCGTATTTGATGGCTACGGTTTTCACAAAACCAAAAAACAGGTGCACCAGCGCAGCCCGTGCCGGCTCTTTGCCTTGCTGGCAATCGTCGAGCAGGCGGGGCAGTTCGGCTTCGGTGTAGGTTTTGCGGCGGGGGAAAAACAAGGATTCCGGATTTTTCTATACCAACAATACGCAAGTTGCCCGAGATGGGTGGGGTGCTGCCCAAAACTTTTTTTCCTCACCCTCACCCAACCCTTATCATAAAACAGGCGTAATGGGGGTATAAACGCACAACACATGAAGAAAATTCTAGCATCGGCTTCTGTTCTGTTGATGGTTATGGTGGTGGTATGTACCTCTTGCCGCAAAGAAAGCGAGGACGATGAAGGGGGCTGCGGTGCCACCAACATCTCTGCCGCCGGCGAGCGCGAGAGCCACAACATGGGCCGCAACTGCATGAACTGCCACGTAAACGGAGGCAATGGAGAAGGTTGCTTCTCTGCTGCCGGCACGGTGTATACAGCCGGTAACCTGAGTCAAACCAAAGCCAATGCAGTGGTGAAGCTCTACACAGCACCCAATGGAGGCGGCACGCTAAGGGCCACCCTCAACGGCGATGCCCTGGGCAATTTCTACACCACCGCCGGCATCGACTTCAGCGGAGGGCTGTATCCCTCCATCACCAGCGGCACCACCACGGTGTACATGTCGCAACCCATCTCGCAGGGATCCTGCAACGGTTGCCATGGCGCCTCGGCCAGTGCCCTGAATCTTTAAACCCTTTAACCCATCCACCTTATGAAATCCTTGAAAGTCCTATGCGCTGCCGCTTGTTTGCTGAGCGCATCATTCATCACACGCGCACAAGAAGCGCCTGCCACCCTCATCCATTTTAAGCCGGTAAAAACCATTGGGGCATACATTGCCCCCGAGTTTCAGTTCGGAGAATGGAGCCGCACGTTTACACCTATGATGGGCGTTTCGGGAATGGTCTTGTTCAACAACCGCCTGGCGGTTGGACTCACCACCGCCCGCACCACCGCGCAAAGCTTTTCTCCTTCGGGCGTGAACCCTCTCTTCTTCCGCGCCAACTACGCCGGCCTAAAGGTGGAATACACAGCCTGGAACAACAAAGCCATACACCTTACCTTTCCGCTGAGCATTGGTGGCTTGAGCATGCGGGGCGATTCTACCGCCACCCGCTTTGGCCGCAACGATTTTGGCAACGACAGCCTCGGATTTCGCGGCATGCGCGGTCCGGAGCCGGGCATTGGCGGACGCTATGTGTTGATACAACCCGGCGTAAACGTAGAAGCCAACCTCCTGCCCTGGTTGCGCTGGTATGTGGGCGGTTCGTATCGCGTGGCTCTGGCCACCGAATCCAACCCCGGCCTAAGCGCCAACATCGGCAAAGGACTATCGGTAACCACCGGCCTAAAGGTGGGGTTGTTTGCCTAGGATTTTCATAAGAAAAAATGATAAGCCCGTAGACTAAAGAAAAAAGCCACTGATTTTCAGTGGCTTTTTTTGTGTGGGCAATGGAAAGAAAAATGGGGAGAAAATTGCACAAGAAAAATAGGTAGTGTCGATTGACGACCTTGACCTTTACGGCAAATTGTGCAGCAAAAGGCAACACCATCAAGATTGTTCCTTCGCATGTAGACTTAATACCTCTTGCACGAAGCGGCTTTGCTGAACGCATCGAAGATTCCAATTAAGGTGCTGCAGCGTTCCAGCGTTTTCATGTACTTAAAACGGGTGGGGTTATCGGAATTGTCAACGGTAACCTCCCAAGCCAGGTTGTGCTGGCAACCCTGCTCTCCGCAATCAAACACCGAGAAGAGCGGAGGTTTATCCAAC
>JBEIVB010000220.1:0-2198 GCA_040374085.1 Flavobacteriales bacterium
GCGATGTCTTAAAATATTTGCTCGATGCCGGCTTTCTGAATGAGCATCTTCCCTCCTCGGGATGGTGGAAAGTGTTATCCGGAATCGGATCCCTTTCGGAGGGAGAACAGCGGGTTTTGAAACAAATCGATCACTGGGAATTGTCAGGCGCATCGGCATACTTGAATGAGGGCCGAACGCTTATTCGGCTGCACATGATTCTGCTGCCGTTTACCCGTGGATTCTGGGTTTTTCATGTTTGCTTTTTTGCTTTTGTTTCCTGGCTTGGTGCCGCATGGCTGGCTAAGGCCGGTGAACGCCTTCTACCCAAAGGCTCTCCGGCCTGGATGCCTTGGGTGATTGGGGCTTCTCCCAGCTGGATGTTTTGGAGCTCAGGTATGTTGAAAGAATCTTTGGTGGCGTTTGGACTGGGATTGCTCACCTTAGGGCTAACTTCTGACGGAAGAGCCCGGAAAAAGGCAGCATTTCTGATGGGTGCCTTTATCATCTTTTTTTTATCAAAATTGTACTTGCTCCCTCTGTCTCTTGTGGCTTCGGGGGCTGGATTTTTGATGGTCTTCTTTCGCTGGAGGGCTTTTTGGGCAATGACCGCAGCTTTTGGAGTGTGGATTTGCTTTCTATTGTTTCCGGCTTCATCGAGTTTGGAGGTTAAGCAACGCCAGTTTTTGAACCTAGCCAGCGGAGGGTTTTTTATTGAACGGACGCATGATGGGCTGATGGATACGCTTAGAATTGATGCCAGCATGGAGGACCGGTTGTTGCTGAAAAACGGTCAAGTTTCTCCGCGGTTGCCGGGCATTATGGCCATCTCATGGGTTCGGCTAAAGGCAACAGGTGCACCTTTTTTGCTTTTACAGAAGAAAAACGAAAGTTGGCGCCTCCTTTCGGCCTTGAAGCCTGCAGGCTCGAGATTTTCGATTCCCGAATGGAAATCTGGGGATACTTTTCATAATCTTAAGAGTATGCCCGAATGGTTGCTCAATTCCTTTACCCGCCCTTGGCCAAACCAGTGCCGAGGTGTTCTAGACTGGGTTAATCTTATGGAGTCTTGGTTGCTTTTGCTGGTATGGGTATGGAGCTTGGTGTATTTTAAGCCCACTACCCATCTCGATTCTGCTGCAACGGTGATGTGCTTGGTTTGGTGTTTGGCCCTCGGCCTTTTGGTTGGCATAGCCACCCCGGTGGTGGGCGCATTGGTTCGCTACCGCGCACCCATGCATCCTGCCATTATCTTGCTGTTCCTTCGCGCCTGGAGGGTCTATCAGACTCCAAACGAAATGGTTAACGCTCCATAGCCGTAAGCCGCTGAATTGGCCTCTTCGATTTCGAGGTTCTGATACGGACTCAACTCCTTTTTTACGGCTTCTTTCAATTTCCCTTCGCCAACTCCGTGAATCACGGTTAAACGCTCAACGCCATGCTTCAAGCAGTAGGTTATTTCGCGATGCAACGCCTCTATTTGACCTGCCAGTACTTCTTTTGGTGGCGGAGGCACCTTCCACAATACCGCTGCATGAAGGTCGAGCACGCGTTTGTGGCTTACCGGTGGCCCTAACTTCTGCACCGGTTTCGGTGCCGCCAATCCTATGGCGGAAAGGGAAATGGCGGGGGCGGGGGTTTCCTCCTTGGAGATGTTGAAATTCATCACCCATGCCGGATTTGAACTGAAGGGATGCAGAAAAAGTTCCTCTTTTGCGTTGGATGCAAAGGTTTTGGGAGTGGTTAGGTTCATACTCAAAACCTCTTGGAAGGAGTGGGGTACCAAAAGAGAGGGTATGCAAATCACCATAAACTGACGGAGCCATTCAACGTCATCATCCCTCCAAATTACCGGCTCAGAAACCTGTCCAAGGGGAATGTAACCCGACCAGAATCGTTTGTGCTTTCCCTTATACTTTCCTTGCAAAACCACCGTCAGGTCAAATAGACTGGCATTTCCTACGCGCAAGGTTCCTTGAGAACTGTTTTCAGCGTTTTGTGGTTCCCAAATGAGCCATACCTCACGGTGTGTGGGGTAGTGTTTATATACATCGGAATCCGTGTGTTGCGATTCCATGAACACCCCATTGGGCTGTCTTATTTTGATCAACTCGTGGGGTAGAAATGGTATTTCGAAACCAGTTTCGTCGCACACCCAAATTTGATCCTTGGTGATTTTGGTTACCACCCCACCGCCTTTCTGATTAAGAAAGGCAACC
>JBEIVB010000253.1:0-1002 GCA_040374085.1 Flavobacteriales bacterium
GCGGGTGCTGTGGGTGCGCGATGTGGTGGGCCGCCTGGTGTACACCCAGCGCCTGCAGCCGGGCACGCAAAGCTTAGACCTGCGCCACCTGGGTGCAGGGGTGTTTGAATATGGCCTACAGGGCCTGCCCATACAGGGCAAGCTGGTGTTGGCCCCATAAACCTTGTGTTATGAAACCCACTGCTTTTTTGCTTACCTTCTTGTGCGCATGCCTGGCCCTTAGGCCGGGCATGCCCGCAAAGGCCCAGGAACTGGTGCCCGACCCTTCGTTTGAAGATATGCGCAGGTGCCCAGATGTAGGATTTCTTGATTATATGCTTGACTCCGTTTATACCCATTGGTACTCCTCCTGGTGGGGCACATCTTTTCCAGCGTGCACGTGTTTCGATACGGATTCCTTTAACCGATATTGGTATTGCCAGCAGGGCGGTTTTGGGTCCCCGGCCAATGTGGTAGGCCGCCAACTACCCTACCAGGGCTTAAACTACGCTGCGGTTCTTGCCTTTTGGGCTGGGACCCCAAATCCCACAGAACCCATCAACGACACCCAAGCCGTGTGGGGAATTTACATGGGTACCCGCTTGTTGCACCCCTTAGAGGCCGGCCGCAGCTATGGGGTAGAGGCCCACATCAACCTCAGCGATTCTTCCGTTCTGGGTTATGGGGGCTTGCGCTTTAAGTTTACCCAAACCAAGCCCGAAGGTGAGTATGGCCTTCCCATTCTCTACAACCCCCACTACCGCCACCCCACCGTAGTAATAGACACCGTAAATTGGGTGCGGGTACATTTTACCTATACAGCCCAGGGCGGAGAAGAGTACCTCAACCTGGGCTGGGCACCCTTTGGCGATTTTAATGCCGAGGGCAAGCCCGATAGCATACCCAGCGGGGGCATCGATAGGGGCCTGCGCTGCCGAAATCCGAATCTCCCGCCTTGGAGTGGAGACCACCAGCGCAAGGTAATGTATTACATCGACGGGGTATCGGTCATCGATTTAGAGC
>JBEIVB010000247.1:0-1285 GCA_040374085.1 Flavobacteriales bacterium
ACCAGGCATCACCCAAACGAACAAACCAAGTGTTGGAAGAGAGCGCAGGAAAGGTAACCCGAAATGCATCGGGTTGCCACCAAGCAGTTCGGTGACTTATTCTTCCTCGCGGATCAATGACGGCAGATGTTCCCGTATTGGCCGACCGAACTACCCAGAGACCGGTTTCTATGGCTCTTAATCGGGCATAGCTTAAATGTTGTTTATATCCGGGCGTGTCGCCCCACCAACCATCGTTGGTCATGATGCACAAAACCTGAGCGCCCTTGCGCACGTAATCCGCAACATAGTCTCCGTAAACGGATTCATAACAAATAATGGGTGCAACACTGGCGTAACCTTTGGGATGCTTAAAAGCAGTCCGCTCAGCTTGAGTACCTAGGCTACCTAAAGTGCCTCCAAGGTTAATGGCTAAGCTTTCCAGGTGTCCAAATATCCAGGCAAAGGGTATTTTTTCTACTCCCGGAACCAAGCGAGATTTGTGATAAACGTGCACACGTCCGGTACACCCTACCATAAGTCCCGTATTGTAGGAATCGTAGAAGCCTGCTCCTCCAAAAAGAGGCCGTGCCGATTCGGTGGGCGGAGAAACAGCATCTGGGTAAGCCCGTGCGGTGCCGGAACCCAAAACGATGGCCAAGTTGGGATAGGAGCATGCAAAGCCCCGTAGAAAGAGAATTTCAGGAGTGCTATCCAGCTTGTTTTCCCATAAATTATAGGGAATAACGGTTTCTGGAAATACCAACCAATTGGTATTGGAGGTTAGGTAGGGTTTGGCAAGGTTTAAGGCCTTTACCAACTGCTGCATGGGTTCGGTACCACTGAATTTTTCGTTGTAGGGATCTACATTAGGCTGCACCACCACTACCTCTTGAAGGGGGCCCTTTGAAAGCGGCAAAAGGTTCATCCAAGCAGAAATGCCCAAGGGAATTGTTACTGCGCCTGCCCAATAAATCATCAGACGTTTGTTGATTTTTTTTTCCGCAGACGGATTCCATGCCAGGGCAGCAAGGGCATTGGTTATCCACACCCAAACGCTTCCCCCTAAGTGGCCGGTAATGGAGTACCATTGCACCCAGTTGGGTTGTTCAGAAAACGCATTCCCGAGTGTGAGCCAAGGCCAGGTTAACTCCCAGTTTAAGTGCAATCGCTCAAAGCCAAGCCACAAACCCGAAAGGGCCACAACGCCCGAAACATAGCCGCGTTTGCGATACACCGTGTGCCCCGCTTCCATTACACCTGCCATAAGCAGGCTGTTTGCTCCTATTGCCAACGCCGCTCCACC
>JBEIVB010000131.1:0-5650 GCA_040374085.1 Flavobacteriales bacterium
AGTTTAAAAATAGCCGCAGGGAATAATGTCAGAAGTGCTAAAATAATCATGTTTATGTAAGGCCAAAATTCACAAATGATTCTAATTTGGGTCGTGTTTGGAACATTGGACCAACTTTTTATTTTTATTGCCATGGAGTTCGGCTTAAAATCGGGCCAAATACCTTTATCGATTTGATGGGTAGTCCGCGCTTCACGCGCTCATAATGAATCGCACTCATGCACGCATCTATACACAGGTTGCCTGTGGACTGCCATTTCAACCCGTTCATATAGCGGGCAAGGGTGTTTTGGTTAAAGCTCATACAGGTTCTTTATTTTTGTTGCTATCTCGATGCCCTCCTGCGCGTCATCCACCTTGGTAACGGGTATTCCCGTGCGCTCGGTGATATAAGCCTCATCGGCTTGGTATCCCGCGTCTTTCAGGATTTTTATAACCTCTGCCGTGCGCTTATTGCTCTCGTCTTCTTTGGTGCGGAACTCCTCCGCCTCTTCGATGTTGCGGAACTGAAACTTGCAGTCTTCAGGAATCGGGAACCCGTGCAGCCTGAGCTTGGGCAGCACCTCATAGTTGATGCTATGCGCTACGGTAGCGCAGTCCTTGCTCTCGATGGTGCGCAGGGCCATGTTCACCTCGGTAGAGGCTCCCAGTTTGCCGGGCACGCTGCTCATCGCGTCTGCGTGTCCCAATATCATCTTAGTGATGTTATCTTCAAGGTATTTAACCAAAGATGTATAAACCTCGTGAGGACTTGCGCCTGCCTTACTTTCGATGAACTCAATCTCATCGTTGATGTCCTTCACGATGGTAGCCGAGGCTCCGGCTTGGTAAAGCTCTTGAAAGAACTGCTCTCGCTCATCGCCTGTCTTCATAGTGCTACCCACGCGCATCGGCATCCCGTACAGCTCCACGAACGTAGCAAACTGCCCCTGTAAGTTGCGAAGCAAAATCTCGTACATCGCAATCTTGTAAAGCAGCCCATAACCGCATTCGCTTATCCCGTTCTCGCTTGCCGTGTCGAAGTAAAAAGTCCACTCATAGGGCTTATTGCCAGTGCTGTCGGTGTACTGCTCATCGCGGAACGGTACACCTCCAATGTTATATGGGATATTAGACACCTTTAGCCTGTCAGGTGATACCCAAGGCCGAGGGATGGTCTTAATAGGTGTCAGGTTGCCCCAATAGTCACGGGAAAACAACTCTGAATTGATAATATCGCTGAAGTTGAGCAGGCTATAACCAAAGAACTCAGCATCGAGCCGAGCCTCAATAGCACGGTTGAACCAATCCTTTCGGATAAGGTTGGTAAGGTCTTCGTTCACCGTTCCATCCGCGTTCACGATGTCGAACTGCTTTTGCAGGGTCATAGCCTTGCGGTAATTCATAACAGCGAACACATGGCCGTTGAGGATGGTGTCGAGGAATATCTGCTGCATCTTCACGCGCTGGCGAATCTGCACGATGCCCGCCTCAGCCTCGGTAACCGCATCCCTCCACTTCTTTATGTCTTGCGTCGAGCGGCTAAAGGTTATCTGAGCAATGGCATCATAGCGCAGGTTCTGCGCGACGCTCTTGCCCTGCTCTTTCTTGGTGGCGGTGTCCTCGACCGGAAACCAGTAATTCCTTATGTTGGATATAATGCCCATTTAATAGGTATTTATGTTGCGTTTAAGGCTGCCCATCAGCGTTCGGAACCCTGTCTTGGGTTGTAGCCTTGGTATGTTTGCGCTTATGCCTCTGTTATCCCCGCTCGCGGCTATCAGCCAGTTGATGGTGTTGTCGTAAGCAATAAGGATGTTGGCAGGCACATTCTGCGGTGCTATACGCTTCGCGGCATAATATAAAACAATGTTAACCACATAAACCACGAGCTGTTGACTGCGGTTGTCGCTTTGGGTGAACACGCCTGTGTTAGTTGGAAGCACGCCCGCAGTTGTAACGTAGGCCGTGCCGTTGCCCCAGTAGGGCTTCGCGTTCGGGTCATCAGGAGCCATGCCCGTATATGGGTTGAGACAGGTATATACCTTGTCATGCCACCATACCTGACTCCCTATTATGTACTCATTCTCCGCATCCCACACAGGCTGTGGAGGCTTGGCAAAGAAGATGTCGTAAAGCGAGCCGAGCAGGGTGGTGTTGTTCGTGTTCCATGCTCCGGTTTTATTAGCCGTAAGAATGTACACCTTGCCGTTCACCTCCACGAGGTCGTTGGTCAGGTAGTTGTTGGCCGCCACATAGGTTGCCGCGAACAGGTAGAACCGCCTCTGCGCTTTGTACGTGGCCGCAAGGCTCCACGGTTGCATATCCGTGAATTCATAAGCGGTGTCGTACTTTTGTAACAGGTAGCTGTTCGCCTCTTCGGTGGCGGTGGCCTCCAACGTCATAAGGATAGCGTTGTCGCTTCCGATGAGCTGGTTCAGCTGCGGCAGTTGTATCTGCCTCAGGTAGTCTCGTTGGTATAGGTATCCCATAACTTGACAAAGGTATGCTTTTTTAATATGAATTTGATGCTCTTGGGCTTCGGCTGTGGAGGAGGCTTGCGCCTAATGGCCCACGTTGGTATTCGTCGAACTCAGCCGCGAAAGCGGTGCAGAAAACGTAGTCGGTGAGGTCGGTCATGTGGCCGAGCTTTTGAAACCGGGCCTTGGTCACCGGGTCGGTGGCCATCTCTTTGAGCTTAGTGCCATCGCTGGCCTCCTTGAGCAGCACGAAGTCGTTAATGGTGTGCTTGCACTCTTCGTGAACCATGAACCGGATCCCCTTGTAGTTCTTTTCGAGGCAACTGTTGATGAAGTTGCCACGTTGGACAACCGATGGGTTGGACTTAGCGACCCGCATCTTCGGGCGGTATGCTTCCAGCTCTTGGGCCACTATCCGGTAGAAGCTCATGCCCTTTTCAATTTTAGTATCCTGCTTTTCAGCCGTTGCATCGCCATAGACGAAGACTCCGGCATCATGGTTGGGGTAGCGTCGTTTGAACTCGTTACAGACCGCCTTAATGGTGTTGTAGGGGTTGATTCCGGTAATCTCGTCCACCATACGAAGCTCTTTGCCTTCGATTTGAAAGATGCCCATCGGTAGGTAGGGAACCACGTTGTCATCCCAGCTCACGTGAAGCGGCAGGGCAGGGTTGTAGGCTACCTTGCCCACGTGCTGATCAAGCTCAAAGGACTTATAAAATTCGCCCCCTGTCTTGATCTGTAAGTCCCAATTCCCCTCCACCAACACCATGTATTTATGCTTTGGCAGGTATTTAAGGTTCTCTTTGTACTCCTCGGTCAAATAGGGGTTGTCGGTTATCTTGGAAGGTATGTACAGCCATTTGTCGGGCATCGTACCCGCAATGTAGTGGTCATACACCCGTGCCTTGAGCCAGTTGTTGGATGGGTTTGCGGTTGCGAGAATGACGGGCTTTGGCCTCGGCTCGCACTCCCATCGTCCTGCGCGACTGAAGGCAAGGTCGAACGTGCTTTCTTGGCACTCGTTTAATTCCTCGAAGAGGAAGCCATTCACCTCCAATCCCCTGAGCCAAAAGCCGTCCTTGTCTTGGTCGTAGTTTTCTCCTTTGAATAATATAACACTCCCGTTTGGGTGGTGGTACTCGTATGGGTTCTGCCGCAGCTTGCCCTTTGGCTGGAGCTTGTCGAAAGATGGTATGGTGGTTGTGCGGAGCTTCTCGCTGTTTTCCCTCACCACGCACCATCGGGAGCGTGGGAACATCTCGCACATCAACAGCAGGGCCGAGAGGCCCCAGAAGGTCTTCCCTCCCCCCATCGCACCACCGTATAGGATGAAGCGGTGCTGCTCGGATGCGAGCGCATCCATCGCCTCCTTTTGTGTGATGGTGAGGTTAACGTACATGATGCAAAGGTAGGCAGTTATGCGGTTATCGAAATATCACGCAGTTATGCGGGAATAGGATAGTTAGCCGCAAGCCTACCGACCACGTTTACGAGCTTGTTTTGCACGTTTAGATGCAGCCCTTGACTTTTTCTGTTTATTAGTCATTGGACTTTTAGAATAACCTTTTTGACCTGAGCCGCTATAAGTTAATCCATCTAATCCAGCATAAGGATTAGTAAATTCAAAGTAATCTTTTCTTTCTTGGTCTGCCATTGTAGCGGCTAACATACCTGCTAATAGGGCTGTTTTTTTGTTGCTCATTTTTATATTTGTTGTGAGAAAGGCCAGCGGCTAACAGCGGTTTTGCAATAGCCGCCTGACACATCTCGGTTAATAATTAAATTTCTCTATGCGGCCATCGCAAAGCCGCAAAACGTTATACGCAAGCACTACATTCCGTTTCCAATTAAACTTTTGTGGAAGAAAAAAAGAAAACAAAAAATTGCCTACGCTCATAATGATTTAATTGATTGAACCTCATTAAAAAATTCAACTATTTTATTTCTGAAATCGGCAGGACATTCTTCTTTCAATATACCTGTTACATCTTGCTCAATCTTTGCAGTCATTATCACATCAAATAGTGGATATAATTCTCCCCAATCTGCAAATAAGGCAAAGAACTCTCCATTTCGTAAGAATGAACTTTTGTGTCCGATTTTATCAAACAGAAATAAAATAGTTTCAGAACTTAATTTGCCTTCTTTTGCTACCCAATTTTCAACTATCTGGTTTATGTCGGTATTGGATTTTGATATTGCTTCTCTTTTAGCTAAACATTCGGCAAATAAATGTTCTCCACCTTCATCAATCAATTCTAATTCGTTGGTGCTTTTCCACGCAACGGTGCTTCCTGTGTCTGTCCACATAATTGAGTAATCATCCACATTGCCGCCACCATATTTGTCGTTGTAGCTGTATTCTATCAATGCAGTTTTGCCTACATCATTAGGCGAAATATCTTTCGTGCCTTCTTTGCTACTCCAAATTTGGTGTCCAACAAGCACCTTTACTAAATTTCCTCTTTTGAATTTCTGTTCCATATTTTATGTTTTAATGATTTAATTGCCCCGCTAATTTTTTGTTTTCTTTTTTACCGTGTTCCAATTTAAGTTTCGGCTTAACTAACCGTGCCAGCGTATAACACACGTTTGGCAAAAGTGGCGGTGCAGTACTCCGCTCGACATTTACTGCCATATTCAACATTCGTTCTACGCATTGGCATTTGTGGTTAAAATCGCCACCTTCGCCAAGCGAGGGAACGTTATCTGTCATTTTCCTAAGCCAGTCGTGAGTTAGCGGTGTTGTGTTCATTCCTCATCAAAATCTAAGTCCGGAATTTCAATCCCGCCTTGGTCTACCATCTCAACGATGCTATACGCAAACGTGCGATGCAACCGAAGCAGGGCTTGTATGGGTTCCGATAGCTTCACCGCCGCATCCGTTCCTTTCGCTTTTAGATGCGCCACAATCGCTTCTTCATTCTTCAGCAGGGTGTTAATCACCTCAGCGTGCATCATCGCGTCTGCGTTCTTGTTTAACACGCTCAGCAGGTCTTTAGCCTCGTCGATGCACTCAAGCTCATAACAGAGGTCTGTCATGGTTAGGAGCTGGGTCTTGTACCACCCTTGTATATCTGCCCTGAAGCTCATTTGCCTTGTGTTATGTGGTTGTGGACTGCCATCCTCACGAAATAGGCTGTTGACATCCTTTTTGAGCGTGCCATCGCCTTGATGGCTTCCGCTTC
>JBEIVB010000252.1:0-1037 GCA_040374085.1 Flavobacteriales bacterium
CCCACCACATCGCGCACCCACAGCACCCGCCCCTCGGTGCCCTCTAAGCCCACTTGCACCATGCCGGGGCTGGGGTTGGGGTGTAGGGTAAAACGCACCTCATCCATGGGCTGCAGGCCCAGCTCTAAGTCTGTAACCGATACACCGTCTATGTAATACCAGGTTGCCCGCTGGTGGTCTTGGTACCAAGGGGGTTGGTTTGGATTTTGGCAGCGAACGCCTCGATCGATGCCCCCGCTGGGTATGGTATCGGGCTTGCCTTCGGCATTAAAATCGCCAATGGGTGTCCAACCCAGGTTGAGGTACTCTTCTCCGCCCTGGGCTATGTAGGTAAAGTGTACCCGCACCCAATTCACGGTGTCTATCACCACCGTGGGGTGGCGGTAGTGGGGGTTGTAGAGGATGGCAAGGCCAAACTCACCCTCGGGCTTGGCTTGGGTAAACTTAAAGCGCAAGCCCCCATAGCCCAAAACAGAAGAGTCGCTGAGGTTGATGCGGGCCTCTACCCCATAGCTGCGTCCGGCCTCTAAGGGGTGCAACAGGCGGGTGCCTATGTAATTTCCCCATACGGATGGCGTATCGGGAATGGGCTCCAACGGGTTCGGCGTGCCGGCGGCAAAGGCAACAACCGCCGCGAAGTTTAAACCCTGGTAGGGTAGTTGGCGACCATGGGTATTTGCCGGGGAGCCATAGCCCCCCTGTTGGCAACCATAGATTTGATTAAACGAGTCCGTATCGAAACACGTGCAAGCCGGAAAACTTATGCCCCAACGGGAAGAGTACCAGTGGGTATAGACAGAGTCGAGCATATAATCACCAGATCCAAATACCTCTGGGCACCTACGCATATCTTCAAACGAAGGGTCGGGCACCAGTTCCTGGGCCTGTGCGGGCATGCCCGGCCTAAGGGCCAGGCATGCGCACAGGAAGGTAAGCACAAAAGCAGTGGGTTTCATAATACATGGTTTATGGGGCCAACACCAGCTTGCCTTGGGTGGGCAGGCCCTGCAGGCCATATTCAAACACCCCTGCACCCA
>JBEIVB010000151.1:0-4594 GCA_040374085.1 Flavobacteriales bacterium
ACACCACGCGCTTGCGGCTGCGCAGCCACTGGCTCAGCAGTCCCGAGGCCACATCGCCCACCGAAAGGCCCAAATAACAATACATAACGGCGTTGGCCACTTTTACTTCCCCGTTAACACCAATACGGGCACCAAACCGGTCGGCAAGGGCAATGAGCACGCCCACCACAAACCAAATGGGCAACCCAATGAGGATGCAGTTGAGGTATTTGAAGGTGTTGGCTTTCGTAGAGAAGATGCGCAAAAAGGCACCTTTGGGCGCCTGATGGGTTTGGTTTTTATACATGCCCGATTCCATGGTGCCTATCCTAAGCGCCAGCAGGAGCAAGCCCAAGCCGCCCCCTATGAAGTAGGCCATTTTCCAATCGAAACGGTCGGCAATGAGGGCAGCCAGCACGGCGCCCAAGGCCCCAAAGGTTACCACCACCATGGTGCCATAGCCCCGCTTGTCTTTGTGCATGGTTTCGGAAATGAGGGTGATGCCTGCGCCCAGCTCACCGGCCAGGCCAATGCCGGCAATGAGGCGTATCCAGGCATAGGCGGTTACGTTGGTAACCAGGCCGTTGGCTATGTTGGCCAGGGAATAGAGCAAGATGGAACCGAAGAGCACGCGAATGCGCCCTTTTTTGTCGCCCATGATGCCCCACAACAACCCGCCTATGAGCATGCCCACCATTTGCATGTTGAAGAGGGTTATGCCGGTGTTCTCGAGGTCGGCCTCGGCCACGCCAATGGCAAGCAAGGAGGTTTTCTTTACGATGTTGAAGAGGATGAGGTCGTAGATGTCCACGAAATATCCCAAGGCTGCCACCAGTATGAGCAGGTTCTGAGGGGTTTTGAGGGTTGGCTTAGAGGACATAAGGTGCTTGCAAGGTGCACAAAAATAATTGGAGTGCGATGCGAAGCAAGCACGCAGGAATTTTCCATTTTTGTTGACGTTAATCTCCGGTATATGAAACAGAATATAGTAGGCATTCAACAAGTAGGTGTGGGCATACCCGATGTGCAGGGCGCCTGGGAGTTCTACCGCAAGCAGTTTGGCATGGATGTGCCCATTTTTCAGGAGAGCGCAGAAGCCAAGCTGATGACGCCCTACACGGGTGGCAAGGTGCACAGCCGCAGTGCGGTGCTGGCCATCAACCTCATGGGCGGCAGCGGACTCGAAATCTGGCAGTACACCAGCCGCCCCACGGCTCCGCCCGATTTTACGCCGCTTTTGGGCGATACCGGAGTATTCGTTTGTAAAATAAAATCGCCGGATGTGGCAGAGGCCCACCAGGCGTTTTCGAAACGCAACCTAAGCGGCTTAAGCCCATTGCTCACCGACCCTTTGGGCAAGCCTCATTTTTTTGTTCAGGATCCCTTCGGCTCCTGGTTCGAGGTGGTGCCGGGCCAGGATTGGTTCCGCAAGGGCCGCCACCTCACCGGAGGCGTGTGCGGCGCGGTGTTGGGGGTTTCCGATATGGAGAAGAGCTGCACGTTTTACCGCGAGCTGCTGGGATACGACCAGGTGGTGCTGGATGAAAGCGGTGTGTTTGCCGATTGGGCCGCCTTGCCGGGCGGAGACCAGCGCTACCGCCGGGTGCGCCTGCGCCGCAGCGTGCACGTGGGCGGCAATTTCAGCCGACTGCTGGGCTCCAGCGAGATCGAGCTGGTGCAAACCCTCGACCGAAGCCCCCGAAAAATATTTGAAAAACGTTATTGGGGCGATTTGGGCTTCATCCACCTCTGCTTCGATGTGTTCAATATGAAAGAGCTGGAACAGAGCTTTGCCCAACACGGCTATCCCTTTACGGTAGACAGCCAAAACTCCTTCGACATGGGCGAAGCCGCAGGCCATTTCAGCTACATAGAAGACCCCGATGGAACGCTCATCGAGTTTGTAGAAACCTACCGCATTCCCATCCTCAAGAAAATAGGCTGGTACCTAAACGTAGCCCGCCGCGACCGCAACAAGCCCCTGCCCGATTGGATGCTGGGGGCTTTAAGCTTAACCCGCGTAAAGGATTAATCGCTTTTTCCGTTCTGCGGTGCCCTTACCCATTTCAAGGTTTGGGTTTCGCCATTTTGGGTGAGGCGCAGGAGGTAGATGCCAAACGGAACTTCGTTGAACACCAGGCGCTGCGTGCCGGAGCCCACTTTGCCCTGTGCCAGGGCCTTGCCCTGCAGATCGGTAAGCTGCCATTCTGCAGGCTGCTCCAGGCCGCTGAGCCAAACCCCGGCCTCTTCAGAGGGGTTGGGAAACAACACGGCACCCATCTCCTCCCCTGCCCGGGGGCCAATGCCGGAAAGCAAGGTGGAATCCAGCAGTATGTTTTCGTCGCCCGGCTGGTAGTTGGCGTAGGCCAAAAACACCACCATCATTTCATCGGTGGTATGCTCGCCCGCCACCACGTTTATGGGCGGAGAGCTGGGGTTGTCGGGGTTGTTCACGGTGTTGTCGAAGGTGGCTTTGCCCCATAGGGTTTGTCCAATAGAGAATTTCTGTATATGCTGAAAGGTATAAAATCCCTGCCAGTGAAAAGACCATTTCGGTATGTACAGGTAGGGAATGGAGTCGGCCGGGTTGGCGGTTGGTGCGGCCCACACCTTATAGCTGGTGCCTACCCGGTGCATGTGCGGGAATACGGAAATCACCGAAAAATTCTGGAAGTTGTTCACGAACCTCTGGGTAAACGAGCGGGTGGTGTTGGCCGGAATGTACAAGGGGCCGTTCGTCAAACTGCCCACCCAATCCATCACCGGTTCCACAAACACCCTGCGCACGTTGTTGCCTTGCGTAAACTGCAGGTTCACGGTGGTGCTGTCCCACTGGAACTGGCTGCCGGGGGCGTAGTGGATCTCTACCAGGTAATCGGCGTTTTTGGGTACGCGTATGCCCATGTTCGAAGGCAGCTCATACACCCCTGCTCCGGGCGCCCACACGCAGAGGTATTGGGCCGCCTGGCTGGGCTGCGAGAGCCCGTTGGTAGCAAAGCCGGGGGTAGCATCCTGCTGGTCGAGGTTGCGGGAGTAGCTGGTGCTGTCGCAAAACAAAATGATGTGGTGCACCACGGCTTGGTTGCCGGGCACAAACTCAATCTTATTTAAATAGTTGGCCTTTATGCTGTCGCCGGGTATTACAAACGTTCTATACTGATCGATTGGACTCGTAATCTGAAAATGGCCGGTATACACCGATTTGTTTACCACAGGCAGGCTGCTGCCGCTCGGGAAAGTGGGCACGGGCGGAGCTGTGTTCGGCGGGCCTTCGGGCATACCCAAATTGATCCATTGTTGGATCTTGGCTTTTTGGGCATCCGTTAACACATTCTCTCCCTTCAGGTGCCGGTAATTGGGATCGGCTTTCCAGGGCGGCATGCGTTTGGCCGATACCGCATCGAGTATGGCCGCCGCCGAACCGGTGGTTTGGGCATAGGTGAGCAACGGAAACGGGCCAATGCCTCCGCTGTGGTGGCAAGAGGCACAGTGGTTGTATAATATGGGGGCTATGTGCTGGTTCCAGTTCGGATCCTGAGCAAAAGCACCGCTGGGCAGAACCCACACCAACAACAGGCAGAATAAAGCGGAAGGGAATTTCATGGCGTATATTTGCGTTAAATATACCATCCATCATGACCTTAAACAAAATTTTTTTTAGGCTTTCGTTTGTCTTATCCATCGCCGTAACCTCGGCCGGCCACGCCCAAACCCTGGAAAGCGGCGGACACCAAACCACCGGCTATCTGCGCTCCAACGGCACCGTAGAAAACGCCGCGCATCAAACCATTGGGTATTTCCGCGACAATGGCACCATAGAAGATGCCTCACACCGAACCATTGGCTACCTGCGCAGCAACGGCACCGTAGAAGACCGCTCGCACCGCACCATTGGGTACATCAACAAAAACGGCACCGTAGAAAGTGTCGGAAGGCAAACCATTGGCTATGTTCGAAACAACACCATAGAAGACGGTGGCCACCGAACCATAGGCTATGCCCGCGGTGTGGATCCCAGGCAAGCCGCTGTGATCTACTTTTTCTGGAAGCAGTTTTAACCCTGAGCAGCTCCGCCAAGGCTGGCGGCGTGGCGCTGGCGCACGGTTTCACCAATGGGGGTTGGCGAACCATCGTCGTCTATGCGCACAAACGTAATGGAGGTGATGCACACCACCAGCTCTTCTCCGCTGTACACATTGTATTTCCGGGCTTCCACATCAAGCGTAATGGAGGTTTTGCCCAGATGGCTCACAGACCCGTAAATGCGCAGGTGATTGCCGGCCTTAACCGGTTTCTTAAACAGAAGCTCGCCCACCTTTAGGGTAACCATGTTGGGGGTACAACAATACTCCGTTGCATACTCAGCGGCATCCTAGTCGATCCATGCCATCAGGATGCCGCCAAAAAGGTTGACTTGGATGCCAATGTCATTGGCCATGCAAATCTTCTTGTTGATGATCTTCATTTCAATAAAAGGTATAAAAAATGGGTAAGTTACTTTTATCGCACCGCTCAACCACGTATCCTTGCTGCATTCCTGCCCTGGGAGTTTCAGCGGGAGCTGGTCGTAAAAGACTTACCCGGCGCAAAAGTACAGCGCAAATTTCGAATTACC
>JBEIVB010000150.1:0-4595 GCA_040374085.1 Flavobacteriales bacterium
GTTGGTTTGACCCGATTGCGTGGTGTACACAACTGGGGCATCCAAACAAGAAGAGGCTCCTGGGGCAGCTGTGAACGTAGGGGCTACGGTATTAACTGTTGTAGTAATAACATTGGAGGCAGCAGGGTTGCCTGTTGGACAGGTTGCATTAGACGAAAGTATAACCCGCACAGCATCGTTGTCTACCAGATTGGAGGTGGTGTAGGTGTTGCCGGTACCGCTGACGTTACTGCTGTTAATTTGCCACTGATAGAAAGGCGAAGCGCCCCCGTTGGTAGGCGTGGCAGTAAACGTTACAGCATCACCATTGCAAATGGAGTTGTCTGCATCGCTGGAACTGATGCTTACGCTAACAGGAACACTCGTGTTTACGGTAACAAAAGCGGCTGCTCGTGTAGTACTCTCACAACCTGTGGCAACATTGGTTTGAGAAGCATAATACGCAGTGGCATTAACCAAAGCAGTGGTGCCCGCAAGAGCGGTTCCTCCGGTGCTGGCCGCATACCATTGAATGGAAGTACCTGTGGCCGTGAGGTTGGCCACCGTTGGATTCGTGGCCGAGCAGAAAGTCTGGGAAGAAGTTGTAGGTGCCGATGGATTAGGCAAAACGGTTACCGCAACCGCCGTGCGCGTGGTGCTCTCGCAACCCGAAACGGTTTGAGAAGCATAGTAGGTGTAAGTGCCGGCAGGCGTTATGGCGGTGCTTCCTGCAAGAGGGGATCCGCCGGTAGAAGCTGTGTACCATTGAATGCCGGAACCGGTTGCAGTTAGGTTGGCAATGGTTGGACCGCTGCCCAAACAAAAATTCTGAGAGGCTGCGGTGGGCGCAGCGGGTATGGAATTAACGATGAGGTTGCTCCCATTATCGCTGCCATTTACACCCGGATTACTGGAAACAACCCGAATGCGATAACCGGTACCGGAGGCCGTTCCCACAGGAATGGTGGCATTGATGGTACCCGCTGTGGCTGTAGAACTGAGGGTGCCGATGGTTACCGGCGAAGCAAAGCTTCCCGAAGAGTTGCTGAGCTGGGCAGTGAATACGTTTCCGGCATAGGAGGTTGAGCTTACCGTAAAGCCAACCGATACACCGCTTCCTGCGCAAAACACGGCAGAGGCAACGTTGGTTTGTATGGTGTAATCGCCGCCGTTGAGGCATGCCACGCGGTTCCTACCAGTGCCGTTGAAGGAAATGAAACTACCCCCTATTATAATTTTACCATCTGACAATAATGTTGCAGAGTTTATTGCAGAAAGGTTATTACTGCCGGAGCCTGTATTAAAACTGTTGTCCAAACTGCCATTTGATACTACCCGAATGAGACTTGAATTGGAACTATAAATCATCTTTCCATCAGATTGAATCAGTATCCATCTAACGCTGCCAGAAAGGGCAGGTGGGGTAAAGGAAACATCAAGAGTGCCATCTGTGTTTAGGCGAGCTATTCGGCTAATTAAGGTGCCATTGAAAAAAGTGAATTGCCCGCCAATCATAACCTTCCCATCGGTTTGAAGAGCTGTAGTGAGGACTTGACCATTCGCACCCGAACCAGGGTTGAAAGTGGCATCCAGTGAACCATCAGAATTAAGGCGTGCAATGTTGTTGCGCGCTGTACCATTGTATGAGGTGAAATTGCCCCCGATGATAATTTTACCATCTGTCTGAAGGGATATTGAATTTACAGGACCAGTCGCTCCTGTGCCCGGATTGAAACTCCCATCCAAAGTTCCGTCTGAATTCAGACGAGCAATGCGGTTTCGGGACGTTCCATTGAAAGTAGTAAAATCTCCACCAATAATGATTTTTCCATCTGACTGAAGTGCGATGGCATAAACAGTGGAGCCGTTGGCACCGGTGCCGGGATTGAAGGAAGCATCTGTTGAACCATTGGAATTCAGCCTGGCGATTCGATTGAGGGTGATGCCGTCGTAGGAAGTGAACTGCCCGCCAATGATGATTTTCCCGTCGGACTGAATGACGGAGGAATTAACAATATTGTTTGCTCCTGTACCCAGATTGAAGGCAGCATCTAAACTTCCATCGGCATTCAATCGAGCAATGCGTTTTCTAGCTGTGCCGAAGTAGCCGGTGAACTGTCCCCCAATTATGATTTTACCGTCCGTCTGAAGGGCGGTGGTGTAAACAATGCTGTTAGCACTTGAGCCGGGATTGAAAGTGGCATCAGAGCTTCCATCTGTATTCAGGCGCGCAACATAATTGAAGGCCATTCCGTTGTAGCTGTTGAAATTACCGCCGATTATGATCTTACCGTCGGGCTGAAGAACTGCGGATAAGGAACTAATGTCCGCCCCGGTGCCGGGATCAAACGTGGCATCTAAGCTTCCGTTCGAATTCAGGCGGGCAATGCGGTTTCTGGCTGTTCCGTTGTAATTGGTGAAAGCGCCCCCAATGATGATCTTCCCATCGGACTGAATGGCAATGGTTTGAACAGCATTGTTTGCCCCTGAGGTGGAATTAAACGTGGCGTCTAAGCTTCCATCTGTATTCAGGCGCGCAATGCGGTCTCTGGCCGTGCCATTGTATGAGGTGAATCCTCCTCCAATGACAATCTTACCATCGGGCTGAACAGCAAGGGTCCAGACAACAGTATTTGCACCTAGGCCGGGACTGAACGAGGCATCTAAGCTTCCATTCGAATTCAAGCGGGCGATTCGATTTCGGCTTGCGCCGCCGTAGCTGGAGAACTGCCCCCCAATGATGATCTTCCCATCGGACTGAAGCGCGGCGGTTGAGACCGTGTTGTTCGCTCCCGGGCTGGGATTGAAGCCGACATCTAGGACTCCAACTGGATTCAGACGCGCAATGCGGTCTCTGGAAGTGCCATTGAAGGTGGTAAAACTACCGCCTATGATAATCGATCCATCGGGCTGAAGCGCGGTGGTCGAGACACTGTTGTCCGCTCCAGTGCCAGGATTGAAGGTGGCATCTAAGCTCCCATCTGCATTCAGTCGCGCAATGCGATTTATGGCTGTACCATTGTAAATGGTGAAATCTCCCCCGATGATGATTTTACCATCTGCCTGAAGGGATATTGAATTTACAGAAGCATTCGCCCCTGTGCCTGGATTGAAGGTAGCATCTATGCTCCCATCTGCATTCAGGCGGGCAATGCGATTTATGGCTGTACCATTGTAAATGGTTAAATTTCCCCCGATGATGATTTTCCCGTCGGACTGCAGAGCAGTAGTCAGAACACTGTTGTCAGCCCCATCCCCTTTCCAGAAGCCAACATCGGTGGAATTAAACGTGGCGTCTAAAGACCCAGGCTGTGCGTGCAGCCCTGTGGGCAAAACCAATGCAACACGAACGAAGAAAAATGCAACGGGGTTTCTGAGGAAAGAGAAGGTCATAGAAAAAATTGGGAGGGTTTTTCGGTAAATGGGTTTCAAATTATGGTTTCTCATTTTGCGAGGACGCCAATAAACAAGATGAACTGAACACTATTCCAATACAACTTTAGGGTTGAGATTTTTTGCGGAATTCTATAGTACATGGTTGTAAAAACTTGCAGCCAAACAGAAACAAAAAACCAACAAAAAAAATGGCGGTTTCTTTTCAGGTCAACCGGCTGATTTTCATTAGTTAATTCCAAATATAGAAAAAGAAAATAAAGTCCAAACCAAGATTTAGTTGAATACCGTCCGAAATCAGTTCGGTGTTCAACTTCCTCATTTTCAGACCAGAAAGCCCAAGCAAAACGATTCAGTTATCCCTCATCTCCCCCCCTCGGATGGGCCTTGCCGTGCACATGTTTAAGTTTGCTGATGGTGTTGTGGGTGTACACCTGTGTGGCGGCTAAATTGGCGTGACCCAGCATGGTTTTTATGGCGTTAAGATCGGCGCCGGCATCCAGCACGTGGGTGGCAAAGCTGTGGCGCAACACATGCGGGCTTCGCTTCTTCAACTGGGTGTGAACGCCCAACACGTTCTTCACCACCCGATACACGTAAGCCGCATATAAGGGCTTTCCGTTGGGCAAGCGAAAGAATGTTCCTTCCGAGGCTACAAGGGCACTGCGGGCTCTCTTATAGGCCTCCAAGCGTGTAACCATAGCAGGGGCAAGGGGAACCATGCGCTCTTTGTTGCCTTTGCCCAACACGCGCAACAACCCTCCGCTTAAATCCACGGCATCGTAGGCAAGTCCCAAGACCTCTGCCCGCCGCATACCGGTGGCCCATAAGATTTCCACAAGGCAACGTTGCAAGATGCCTTCGTATCCTTCGGGAAACGGGTGCCGGTCGAGGGCGTTTTGCAATTGCCCTACCTCGGCAAAGACAGGAAGCTTGCGCGCTATCTTGGGTGCCAGCACTTTTAGGGTTGGATCTTTCTGAACGTGGCCCTCGCGCAACAAAAAATGAAAGTAGGTCTTGATGGCGGAGAGTTTTCGGTTCACCGAACGGGGCGTTACCCCAGCCTCCAACAAGCTCACCAACCAAGCCCGGATCATGAGGTGGGTTATTTCTGCGGCCGCCTCTGCTCCCATTTCCTTGGCAAGAAAGGCCACAAACTGCTCAAGATCGCGCTTGTAGGCCGCAACGGTATGCAGAGAGCGGCGTCGCTCATACTGCACATA
>JBEIVB010000227.1:0-1964 GCA_040374085.1 Flavobacteriales bacterium
CCGGGCCAATTGGCTCATATCCAACAGGACGCGGTTTGGGGTTTGAGGTTTGATGTTGATTGAAAGCAAACGACCCGATGCATCAAACGCCTGAACCTGTTTAAAGGTTTCATGTTGGGGCAACAAAACCGTTGCCTCATCATGTGCCGGATTGGGCATCAAGGTCAACACCAAAGCCTCTGTTTGGGTAAGGGTTTCGTTCATCCTCTCCTCTGAAGGGATTTCGTTAACAGACTCAGCCCAATCGGCGCTTTCAATGGTTAGGCCCCTGGCTTGGCCACCAACTGAAGAAGGTATTTCGCAATCGGAGCACGTGGTAGTGGCTTCCAATCCAAACAGCGTTACCATTTGCCTTGCGGTAAACACCGCCGGACCGGCCTCTTTTGGACACTCGGAGGCCAATTGCTGCAAGTAGGTGGCCCATTGCATGGCATCAAAAGTAGCCAAAGAATCGCTGAAAGTCTTGCTGTAGGCCAGGGCCACTTCGTTTAGGGCCTTCCAATTGATTTCGTGCGGGGTTTGGGGCATTACGCTTTGGTTGAGGGCTTTCAATTGGGCCCACCAAGAGGCCTGTTCAATGGCCGTTTCGGCCATACCTGCAGAAACGTCGGCCAGTTTGGTTAGGGCCGATTGTTGTAAGCTATCCACCAAGGAAGTGGTTAGGCCCTCATAACCCTTTGCTTGTACCCGCTGGTAGGTGGTCCACCACGCATCGCCATCCACCTCCCCACCTGTAGTGTAAACCCCTTTTTCCATGCGCTTGATGGAAAAAGGTTCATCGGAATCCCAATCCACGGCAACAGGACCAAGTCCACAATCCGTGTTATTGAACGAAACCGAACTTAATTCGGTATAGTCTGTTGCAGAAGGAATCAGGTAAGAAAAAATACCACCACCAACAGAGCCTTCTGCCCAAAATGGCAGGGGTTTATACACCGTACCCGAACCGAACCCAACCTGGTTTGGAGCCAACCCCAAATGGCTGTTGCCCAAAGGGGTGCCGGGTTGCAGACTGGTGTGCCAGTAATGCGGCAAGGCAGGGTCTGAGCCGTAGTCGCCAATCCATTTGTTGTTGGAGGCAACCTCCACCGTGGTGTTGGGCAACAACACCTGGGGCCCTAAATCGGTGCCGTTTAGCAACAGCCCCCAGTAGTTTCTCCTAAAGCCATTGTTGGCCAGGTGTGTGGCAGGGCATGCGCCATCGAAAAACACCCCGGAGGCAGTTCTCGACATGAAATTGCAACCCAACCTCGTACCATAAGAGAACTTAACCCGAATGCCATCTACCCACCAATTGTCTTGGTGAGCCGCATATAGGTTGTTGTCGTATACAGAAACCTGGTTGCCCGAATTCACCAGTATGCCAACACCGTAGGAGGCCGATCCAACATAAGGCTCCGCATTTAGCAGAATGCGCGAGTTGCCTTGAATAGTAGACGGCTGCCCCGCAGCATCGGGTGAAAGGTTATAGGCTAAAATCCCATTCTTAACGCTGTCGATGAGATTCGATGCTATAACGCCGAACATGGTTTCCCTTACATTCTTTGTGGCACCCACCGAAATGCCTGTTCCAAAGGCAAAAGGACCGGTTAAATCCTTGCTGCCAAGCAAATAGTTGTCTTGAAAACCAAAATTTGCTCTAGGACTTGCGGCAAGGCTTATTCCCGCTCCGGAAAAGTGTTTAACTGCACAACTTCTGACATTAAACACCAAATTCGGTATCCGATTTTTCCAAAATCGGATGCCATCTGCCAGTGCCGTGTCAATTATCAATTTATAAACACTTGCCCGGACGTTCTTTTCACAATAAATTCCATATACCACCCCTGTCATAGTATTGTCCGGGGGACCAGAAACATCGGACCCCACCGTTAGGGTTTTGAATGTTTCAGAACTGCCAAACATTCCGATTCCCGTTCCGCAGAAGAAGATGCCTCGCTCGGATTTGCCAGAGGCCACCGAGG
>JBEIVB010000081.1:0-10979 GCA_040374085.1 Flavobacteriales bacterium
AAAGAACACAAGCATGTAAATATTGACCTTTTAAACCTGGATGATAATCTGTTGGTGAAGCCCACATGCCAGTTATTGCGGGATAATTATTTATCACATCTCTGAATGCATGTGCTGTTGGCAAATAAGCGGCTCTCACAGAACGAGCAGTCATCGTATATTTATTTATTATGTTTGCTTGCATAGCTTCGTAAGTATATACACTTCCCGAATACGTTTCTGGATAACCTGGGGTTGCATACAACAGGATTTTACTGCAATTCGCTTTCGCAATCGAGTCAATGATTCCTATCGGTCGGATGATGGGAGAACCAGGGATTACGGGTTGAATATTGCCTGCGCTCTGCTCCTGAACAACGATGTAATCAAAACCTTGCGCCATCAGACTTAGAGATATTGGATCAGTTACATGGTCAGATAAATAATACCCTCCCGGGGTGTTTTGAGCGGTGATTATCGTCTTTCCGTTTGAACTTGCAAGATTGGTCAACAAACCAGGTAAGTCCTGCACATAGGTCATTGAATTGCCAATGAATAAAATCCTTAATGTGTCTTGAGCTTTAACGGAATTAAAAAGGCTTAGAATGAATGGCAGGGATAATACCATTAATCTGATTCGTTGTAGTGGTGATTTTATTTTTATCATCCTATATGATGTTGGAGGTTGTTAAAATGGTGCACGACAATCGCTTAGGTAATTATGATCAGGGCAGGGTTCCATTTTCGCGGGAATCGGAAAAACCAGAATATTGCCGTTGGCTGCTCCATCTTATGTTTTTTCATTGTAACAGGAAAACAGGAAGAGTATGGCATGCTAAATCAACGGACGCCTTTGTTTCGGAAGCCGCCCCCATCGCCCATGTTGTAGCGAAGGAAAAATTCGCTGGCGCCCAAACGGCCATTGTTGGTGGAGAGTAGAGATATGGTAAAGTCGTGGGCGTAACCAATGGAGTATTGGTCGAATTCCACCATCAACCTTCCAATGAAGCAATCCCGAACACGGGTGAAGAGGCCCATGGAGAGGGCAAGTGGTCTTTCGTAGCCGGTGTATTTGCTTCCGCTGTTTACCTGGTAACGGTAGTTGGTGCCAAAAAGGTATTGAGCAAAGGTTCCTTGCCTTTGTACATAAACCCCCGGTTGAAAAGAGCTTTTTGTACCGGTAATGTCGAAATCTGCATTCAGAAAGAAGGTGTATCGTATGGGAACCCGCGATTCATTTGATTGAAGAAAGGAATCGTTTGGTCTGTTTACGTGGTAGGCAGCGAACCCGGCCTGTATTTTTTTCTTGGATGTGCCAAATGCATTTTTCGATGTTTTTTCAAAGGTGTAGATCATTCCTGCACCGGCATCCAATGCGCCATAGCTTTGGTTTCCAAACGTTTCTCCGCTGGAGATGTTTCCATCATAGGCCACACCGTTGTACTGAGAGGCCCATCTGCCGCTGCTGACTCCGAAAGATGCAAATGCATATCCAACATTTAAGCCAAGGCTGATGCGGCTCGTAGTGCTGAGTTTGATGTGGTCGGCAAGGGAAACGGCAGCCGAGGTGTTGGTGATGAGTTTGCCCGGCGTTCGATCGGTGAAAACGTTGAACCCAATGGCCAGCGTATTCACTTTGTTGGCGCGCTGTTTCCCTAAACGGGTATCAAAAGCAGCTACAGCTGTGCGAAATGAACTGCCGAGCTGCCCCCATTGGGTACGATAGGCCAAGCTGGCCTGGCGCCCCGAGTTTGCTCCTGCAAGTGCCGGGTTGAGCACCAAGGGAACGTACTCGGTATTCGAGAAATGGATGTCCTGGGATATTGCCAATTCGGAGAATCCGGCAGTCATTGCAAGGAGAAGAACAATTTGTTTCATGGAGCAACTCGATTTTGAGCGTGTAGGCATTAGTATTATCGTATGAGGGTAATGATACCCGTTTGACTGATTTTGTTGTTGTTAACTTGCTCGAGGTAGGCTTTATACCCATACGCGCCGGGTGGAGCATCTTCCGCTTTGTACCTGCCGTCCCAGCATACCTTGATGTCGGAGGTTTCAAACACCTTTTCTCCCCAACGGTTGTATATGATTAAATTGAACTGCCGGACGCAGTTGCTGAATGCGCAGAGCTTTTCATTGGAAGCAGGTCCATTGCCATTCGGAGTAAAGGTGTCGGGAATGAAGAGCTCGTTGCATCGGCGATCTACGTTGATGCGTACCGTATCCGAATCGTAACAGCCTGCTGCATTTGTGGTGGAGACAATCCATTCGCCCGATTCTTGAGGTGCTGCCACAGGAGAGGCACAGGATGTACAACTTAAGCCATTTGTAGGCGTCCACTGGTAAGTGTTTCCCCCAATTGCATTCAGTTGAACCTCTTCACCAAGAGAAATGAAAAGTTCAGTCTCGTTGATCTCCACATTTGCTTCCGGAAGAATGTTTATATCCAGTATAAACAAACTATCGCAACCATTAACACCCGCATAGGTGGTGACGAGAGAATCGCTCTGGCTGTATACAGTGCCATTGGGTCCGGTATAGGCTCCACAGGAGCTAATGCTTTGTCGGATACGGATTGCAGGGTTAATGGTGAGATTAATGGTGATGATGCTGTCACAGCCATTCGTTGCGACGAGCGTATCGGAATAGGAACCGGTTTGTGAATATACTGCACCCCAAGGGGCAGTAAACGAGTCGCATGCAGTGGTGTTGATTAGTACGTTACTTGGGCCGCCTGTTGGGCTGTCTATGTTAAAGATTACGGTATCTGGAATACCGCATGCCCCATGAACAATAGCAGAGTAGGCACCGGGACATAAACCCGTGATGGTGCTGCTCTGATTGGTTAGACCGGATTGCACCACTCCATTGCTCCATTCGAATGTATAAGGAGCCTCTCCTAGGCTAACGGTAATGCTTGCCGTTCCATCACAAACATTGCAATTGCTTGCGGAAGTAAAGCTGGAGGAAATTTGAATTTCTGGTATGGTAAACTTTGCAATTATAATTTCATAACCATCAAGACCGTTGGGGTTGATGGTGTTATCGTAATACGCACCGCCACCGGGATCGGTAAGTGGGAAATTGGATGCGGAATAAGGAGCGTTAAACTGAGGGATGGTAGAACCAAAAGCATAAATTTCGCGGTGGGTATGGTCGAGGGCTATGACGGTACGTTGTTCATTGCCACTGCCGTTGAGGTACGACGACCAATGCAGAACACCGGAAGAGGAGAATCGTCCAATTAGAATTTCATAAGCCATCGGGTTGGGTGGTCCTGCCACATTATCGAAAAACGCCGAATTTACAAGATTCACGAGATGGGCAAAAGGAGCATCGTCGGTGTACACGCAGAAATAAAGATTATCGCAATTGTCGGTTTCGATGGCATCAAAAGTTCCAAAACCGTCATAGTTTCCATTGCCTCCGTAATACGTTGCCCAGAGTCTGTTTCCATTCGAATCGAACTTCAGAAAGAACAGGTCGCTGAATCCACCGTTGAAGATGGGTTGGAAGAAGGTGCCGGCATTTTGAAGGGGTAAGTTTACCGATTCTGTATAGCCTAGTATAATAACATTTCCTTGTTTGTCAACCGTCATGGAAGCTTGCAATTCTATGGCAGATCCACCGTAATAGCTTGCCCAGATGCAGTTGTAGTTTGAAGAAAATTTCAGGACAAAAACATCAGAGGTTCCCGAGAGAGAGGCTTGAAAAAAGGTACTGTTGCTTTGGGTAGGGAAATTGTTGGAGTATGTTTCCCCAGAGACAAAGATGTTTCCATTCGGATCGGTTGCCACGGAATGCGCTTCATCCATGTTGCTTCCGCCGTAAAAGCTTGCCCATACGCGAGAGCCGTTGTTATCGAATTTTAGGATGAATGCATCTGAGGCTCCATTGGGGGAAGCCTGAAAGAAACCACCGGCATTTTGGGTAGGGAAATTTGAGGATTGGGAGTTGCCCACGATCAGAAGGTTACCGGCGGGGTCGATGCATAGGCCATTGCCCGAATCGAACTGAGAGCCGCCATAAAAAGTAGCCCAAAGACGGATTCCGTTGCCATCGAACTTTAGGATAAACACATCATGATCACCGCCAAAGGTTTGCTGGAAGTAGGCATTGGCTCCCCCGGTTTGAACCGGAAAATCGGGTGAGCGCGTGAGACCGGTTACATAAATATTTCCTGCTGCATCCGAGCTTATAAAATAGCTGTTTTCAAATTCGGACCCTGAATAGTAAGTTGCCCAGAGCAGCACACCGTTTGGGGAGAATTTTGCAAGAAACACATCCGATTCAATCCCTCCTGCTCCGAAAGAGCCGGTGAAGTATGCGTTATTGCCCGGGTTTACAACCGGGAAATTAATGGATTGAGTGTATCCGGTAAGAAATAGGTTGCCGATGCTATCGGTAGTAGAGGACATACATTCATCCCAATTTGTACCACCAAAGAAGGTGAACCAGTTGAGTTGAGGATCTATGATGAAAGGTTGGTTTTTGTCATATTTACCAATGTTGAAACCGATGATGGTTTGGTTCCTGTTCATGGCCGTAAGCGCATAGGAACTCGAGACTTCCTTTTTGTTGGAGGCCTGATAAGAGAAAGGACTGGCCTCTGAGAGTGTTCCTAAAGTTGTTTTTATGCGGAGACTTCCATCATTCAGGAGTTCAGGAGGAGCATCTCCCTCATACAGAAGTTTGATTTGAGTAGGATCGGCACCGGGATGAAGCACGAAATCATATTTCATACCCCCGCGGTCTGAGTTGTAGAAAACCCAGTCGATACCGGGATAAACCTCTTTTATGGTGATTTTGCCGTAGCGAAAAACATCATAAATTCCATCGCGGCAATGAGGGGAAAAGAAGTTGTAGTGTTCCGTGCTTTTTTCTTCTCTTGTTATTTTTTCGGGCAAGATAGTGCCTCCCTGAAGGTGGACATTGATCCAAGCCATATCCAGCTCTGGCTCTTTGCTTTTCCAAAGGCCGGACACATCAGGTCGCTTATTCGCAATTTGAGGAACATCGTCTTTTGTTTTTTTCAGAAAGACATAAGTTAGACCTTTCTCCGTGATGTAGACATTCATGTTAGGTGCTTCCGCTCTGAAAAGCACATATGGAACAGCATGATCATTCATGTCCATCATCTGTCCTTTGTTTTCTGTGAATAAAATCTGACGATTGGAGAATCCTCTAGAATATAGTTCTTTTGCACGATTCGTAGGAGCGGGCAATGGATCATGAGTCTCCTCAAAATTATTATTAGGGCAGGTAGATTTATTCAGATAAGCAAAGCAAAATTCTGTTATTGAACAAGTAAGGAGGGTAAGAACTAATCTTGCGAGAGACGCATGGAAACGAAACCCTTTTCCAGTTATCCTTCCAATTTTTTGAATGGGCGAACATAGCCAAGTATGATGGGCTGCCATAGGCTACAAAACAATTAAAGAGTTAGGTTAATTGAAGACATTGCCTTATTGAAATCATCAATGCACATTTTAGCTTATCGAAGTAGTGTTACGGTGCCCATTTTATTAATTACACTTCCATTTTGATTCTCCACATTCAGTTTAAACGCATAAATTCCAGATGACGCATCTTTGCCTTTGAACGTTCCGTCCCAACAAGTATTAATGTCGTTCGACTCAAAAACCTTTTCTCCCCAACGGTTGTAGATGATGAGGTTGAACCGCCGAACACAGTTGCTGAAGACGCAGAGTTTCTCGTTGGCTTCGGGTCCCTTGCCGTTCGGAGTGAAGATGTCGGGAATGAAGAGCTCGTTGCATTTGATGTCCACCGAAACAACAACGGTGTCATACGCTACACAGCCCGAAGCGTCGGTGCCGGTAACATAATAGGTGGTGGTGGTTTCCGGATAGGCCAAAGGATTTGCGCAGTTGGTGCAGCTTAAGCCCATCGATGGTGTCCAAGAATAAGCAGCTGCTCCGGTGGCAGTTAATTGCAAGGTATCGCCTCTCAAAATCGATCCTGAGTTGGCATTGATGGAGAGGGTGCAAGCGCAGTTGTTTAAGAACACAGAAGTATCGGATGTAAACTTCAGGCATTCGCTGTTTAGCGAGGCGGTGATGAGGTAGGTGCCGGAGTCGGGATAGGTAAAAGCCACAGGATTGCCCGTGAGCGTGCCGCCCGCAACGCCCATATTCCAATTAATGGAAGTGTTGCCGATGCCGCTGACTTGGATGTTTAGGTTGCGCGTATCGCAATCGTAGGTAAAGCTCAGCGGAGGATCGGGAAAGTTGCGTTCGGGAACCCTGCCCGGTAAACCAAGAATACACGATCCGCTCATGGTTAAGCCCGCGGCTGAAAATCCACACGCAGCACCCACCGCATTGGGATTTGAAATAACCGCCAACTGATTGTTGGATCCGGCGGCTGCAACATACAATTTCCCATTGGGTGCATGCTCAATTTGAAAGGGACTGATGGGCGTACCCACATTGGTGCAGGATGTGGCAATGGAGAGGGAGTCGTATGCACTGAGGTTGAGCTGGAAAACGGAAATGGTGTTTGAAAAATAAAATTTGCTTCCGTCCGGAGAAAAGCAGCATCCGTATTTGCGCACGTCTGTTGGCGGCGTGGTAGGTGTATTGTCTGTAACTTCAACTTTCAATGGATTGGAAAGCACACCTGTGGTTTTATTAAAGTCGAAGAATTCGATGAACTTCGAGCCGTCGATGGGTAGGCCAATCCGATTGCCGTCTGGGTTGGCCTTTATGGAACCGAAATAGGGAAGTCGGTAGTTGGGATCTGGCCCGCCGATGAGGGGGGTGCCCACTGCACTTACCACCGGAACAGTACTTACATCGCAACCGCTAATCTTAAATGAAAGGAATTCGTTTCGGTTGCAACGGTGCACAATTACCCAATAACCCCGAATTTCCTCGCTCCTAACTACGGTCATTTTTTCTGTTAGGGAATCTGAGTACAGCGGCACGTTTTTGAAGTTTACATCTACATCGCCTAACCCACCATTCAGGGTCATATCCACTACCGAATATTTCAAACCGCTGTACAACGGTGGCGTATCAAATTCCAGTTCATCAAGAGTAAAAATGTAATACTTGTTCGTATTCTCGGGGAAAGGTACAATCATAACACCCTGAGAACCAGAGGTAAATGGCCCGCCCTGCAAGTTGTTGCCGTTTAGCATTCCGATGTGGTTTGCGTTCCAGACTTTGATCCCATCGGTGTAGAAAAGCAGGTTGCCTGTGGTGGGGTGCGATACGCTGGCACACTGTTCGTTCGAAGACAACTGGGAGGAGAGAAGCCCATTTGGCGTGGGTGTATTAAAATTCACCCGTGCGTAGTTCCCAAAAACCCAGTTGTTGTTTTGGGCTTGTGCGAAGCCCGAGTGTCCCATGCAAAAAAATAGCATAAACAAAATGAAAAAGAGTACTGCCTTTGGCCTTCTAAGGTTTGAATAGGAGAAATCCTTTAGAGCTAAAAAAAACATAGGGTTAACTGAGTTAGAGTAGTTTTTGGTTGTTCAGCTTTTTGTGGTTTTCGGATTGTTTTATAAAAACCACCGGTTTACTCATGCATTCGAGAAGTTTTATAAATCGATTGGAGCGGCACCATATCATCATCGTAGCAAGGTAAGTGTACCTGTTTTGTTGATGGTTTCTCCGTTTATTTTTTCCACTCGAAGCGTATAGGCATACATACCCGGCTGCGCGGATTCTCCTTTGAAGGTGCCATCCCAGCAGTTGTTCAGATCGGTGGATTCAAAAACCTTCTCACCCCAACGGTTGTAAAGAATGAGGCTGAAGACCCGAATGCAGTTTCCGTACAAGCAGAGTTTTTCATTTTCTCCGGGGCCGGATCCATTTGGCGTGAACACATCCGGTAGGAACAACTCATTGCATTTGATGTCTACTACAATATTTATATTATCGGTTGAGCTGCATCCTGCGGCATTGGTTCCAACTACGGTGTAGGTTGCACTGGCCGCGGGTGAGGCTAAAGGTGATGGACAATTGGTGCAGCTCAGCCCATCTGCCGGCGACCATACATAGGTTGCCGCTCCGGTGGCATTGAGCTCAATGCTGTCGCCTTCGAATATATTGGTAGAGGCAAATCCTGCATTCACGTTGGGTTTGGGCAACACGGTTAGGGTGTAGGTTACAATGCTGTCGCATCCATTGGCAGCATTGAATATGCCCGAGAAAACAGCAGACTGGCTATAAACCGTTCCTGTTGATGAGGTATAAGGCCCACACGATGAGATGGCTTGTTGAGAAGTTGCGTTGTTTTTAATGGTTAGGTTTAATGTAACCGTGCTGTCGCAACCTTGTGAGTTGGTAAAGGAATAGGTGTATTGTCCGCTTTGGGTAAGCACCGTTCCGTCGGGTGCCACATAGGAGCTGCAGGCAGCAGTCGTAAGCGAAGAGGCGGTTGCGATGCACTCAACTTGGTAGCAAATCTGCACGAGGCCCGGTCCTCCGTTTTGATTGACATTTCCTAATCCTGTTTGGGGATAAGAGGTTAGCAGGGGATCGGTTTCATTTGCGGGCAATCCAAAGTTTGTAAACAACGGTTGTGTGAGTGTGGAACCTATTACTCCGGGGCAACTGCTGCACAGGTAGCCGCTTCCGCCTCCACCGGCACTGCCAACTCCAAAGCAACCGTCGTAGCTGCTGCCGCCGCCTCCGCCGTAATAGCCATCGCCTCCACCTCCGCCTCCGGTGCGATCGTTCTGCGCTCCGCCCAGATCGGTGCTTCCTGTTCCGCCCTGCAATGCCGCACCGGCTGTGCCGAAAACAGTGGGAGTACAAATGGTGTTGGCTCCCGCAGCTCCTCCTGCGGTTTGGGTTCCTCCAAATCCCATTTGAGAAAAGCTGTTCGTGACTGCGGTATATTCCGCTTCCAGCCCGCCTCCGCTTCCTCCTCTGCGGTTACTTGCACCCCCGCCGCCTCCACCGGCAATGGCATACGAAACGCCCGAAATCCGAATCTCACTTCTGCCGCCTCCGCCTCCGGCACCTCCCGCCGGTCCGAAGGATTCAATTCGATTTCCACTTCCGCCATTTCCACCGTTGGGCCATCCTCCTGCACCCCCGGTTTGTTGATTGGCCGCCCGGCCGCCTCCCCCCACATATATGTTTAGTACTTGTCCGCTGCTCACCGGTATAACTGCATTTGTATAACCCCCTCCGCCACCGGTGTTGTTAACTGAATCCGGTCCACCGCCGCCTGCAGCGCCCCACATCTTCACAAATAAGGTATCTACACCCGGTGGAACGGTCCACTGTTGCACGGCGCCTGTGTATTGAAATACTGTGCATTCATTCTGCTGCGAATCGCAGCTGAGCAGGACCAGTTCATCGGTTCCGGTACCGCATGGACCGGTTACGGTAACGGAGTAGGTGCCCGGAGAAGAAACGGTTATCGATTGTGTGGTTTCGCCGGTTGACCATAGGTAGGTGGCCCCTGGATTTTGAGCATTTAAGGTAATGGGCCCGTTCACATCGCATGTCCTCAATGTATCGAATCCGAGCTCAACATAGGTGGCATCGTTGTTTTCGAAAAGCCAGGCCGGAAAGTTGGGTAAGCCCGAAAAGAAGAACGATTGAGCGCCAACGTTGTAGGTGAACACGTTCAACTCAAGGCTTGCATTGGCCGTATTTGGACAATTGATTCGGCCCAAGGCACGGGTTGGGCTGAAATAATCTCCGGTAACGAAATAGATCTTTCCATCAGGAGCCAACTGCATGTTGCTTGTTTGCACGTTGATTGTGCCCACTAAACTTAAAGATGCGGGAATGTTGACAGCCTGCAAGTCGTAACGCACGATGTTGAAGGGTTGACCTGAGTTGTTGCTTTGAAAGGCATACAGGTAGCGGCTGTTTGGAGAAAATTCCCAAGAGTCTGCCGCATTTGGGTTGCTGGGCAGAGTAAGTGCTGTGGGATTAGACAATAAGCCGGTGGCGTTGTCGAATCGGTACAGCACGGTTTGCAGGGGAACATTGATGAAATCACCTACAATGGCCGCCATATAGGCTCCATTTGGAGAGGCTTTAATATTGGAATAAACCTGGTCTACCAAAGCGGGGTAAACGTTGGCAAGCGCTACTCCGGAGGGTGTAACGCTGTAGATGCCAAATCCGGTGGAATCCTGGTTGATGATGATCCAATAATCTCTGCCGTTGGCGTGACGAATGGCACACAGACCTTCTGCCGATGGGGCATGAATCCGCTGGTCGGCCAGTACCACCCCACCGAGCCCGTTGTTGAGGTGCATGTCAACTTTAAAATAGGATAGCCCTCGGCCAAAAGGCTGTGCTGCCGCTGTTGCAGCCGTAGTTCCAACCCCAAACTCCAACTCGTCCATTGTAAAAACATAATAGACGGAGTCTTGGCCGGGGGCCTCAAATATCACAGAGGATTGTTTGGCCGACCATCCCCCGCCTTGCGTACCCAGCATGTCGTACATGATGGCGTTGTTGCGGTTCCATATTTTTCCCTCGTTTTGTTGCGCTATAGGTTCTCGACCGCCCCCGTTGGTGTAGAAGAGGAAGTTGCCGAATCGGTCGCAATAGGAGGCACTTCCCTCAGGAGCATATATCTGGCTACCGGTAACGTTTACGGGCGTTCCACTGGTAAAGTCGAGGCAGCGTCCATCGCCAAAGTGCCAGATGTTGGCTTGTTTCTGCGCAATTACCTGAGAGGGCAGCAAGACATGCAGCAGCAGTGCACAGAAGGAAATTCGGAAACCATTCATTGAATAAAGCAAGGAAATTCAACCCTCAGAAACGCAGCTGGCCGAAAGAAAGTTTAACGTGAAAAAAAATATTTTGGATCTACAGCTCTTTGGGTTAAGGTATTGAATTCAAGTTTCATCCACCATCAACCCTAATAGGCGGTTAGCAGATTGTAGGTTCTTGTTATGGAAACCAGTGAGGGCATAGGCAGCATAAATGATGTAAAAAGGCTCAATGGTAATGGTTCTGAATCGATTTTGAACGTACCATACCATCGAAAAAATGAGC
>JBEIVB010000197.1:0-2927 GCA_040374085.1 Flavobacteriales bacterium
GTTCTGGGTGGCAGATTGGATGGTGCTCAAAAGGAAGTTGTTGGTGCCGTCGGATGGACTGAAATACAATTCCACCTCGCGGTTCCCAATTTTGAATTGGTGAGGCGTGTTGTCTGTCTTGTCCGGACCAAATTTGCTGTTCGCTGCGTTGGGAGTAGCAGAGGTATCGCCCCACATTTCTTCGAACTCCATGGTGTAGGCTTTGGCCAAGGTCTGGTCTTGCACAATAACCACGCTGTTGGGGTCGCGGTTAATTTGCCGGGCGGTCCAGTTGGTGCTTCCGGTCCAAACAATGGATTTATTTGGGTTGGGGTGGAAGGCATCTATAACCACAAACTTATTGTGCATGATGCCGTAAGGATTGCCAACCGGGCTGGCCAAACGGGGCACGTTGGCCTGCAGATCGTTTACGCCGGTATTGGTGGGCGCCTCGCTGCCGTCGGATATGAAACGCACTTTTACGCCCCTGTTTTTTGCCGCGTTGATGGCAGCAGAAATGCTGTTTAAACCGGTATTATCAAAATCATAAATCGTCAGGTCGAGGGTGCGCTCGGCACGGTCGATGTAAGCTACCAGGGTGTCGTCTATGGCGTTGGGCAATTCAATGGCAGCACTGGTGGTGGCAACCGATGTATTTACAGATCGGTTGAAGTAAACTTTAATGTTGCCCGTAGATGAACTCTGAGTGCCAAAGGGCTCCAACGCCGACCACGCGGTATCGGTGCCTGAAACCGAAAATGCTTTGCAGTAATAAATATTGCCGGCTTGCAACCCGCTTAGGGTGAGGGTGTGGTTGGCATCAAAGAGCGAAGAAGTTTGCGTGCCCAGTTCCAATGCAGGGGTTAGACCGTAACGCACACCGGTGCTTCCGGCAATGTTGGTGGTCCAGTGCAGGTTAAATCCGGTTTGGGTTATGGCGGAGGTGGTAACGGCGCTGTTGATGAAAATGCTGCCCGGCAGAATAAAGTCTGCCGCATCGCGCATAATCAATTGGTAATTGGCCGCAAATTGCGAGCAGATTCCTCTTAGCGTAACCAAACCGGTTGGCAGGGTTAACCCAACCAAGGGAGAGTTGGTACGCACATACATGGTGGCTGCTTGCGCACCGCCCGGGGTTTCAAAGGTGTAGCTGGTGTTGCCGGAAATAACGGTACCGGCGTTTATGAATTGAACGTTGGGTAGGATCACCAATTCAGATTCCAGCGTTTCGGCCAACTGGGCTGGGGTTACCGTTTGGGGAGCCGGAAGGTTGTTGGAGCTGGAAATGAGGGTTAAGTTGCTTACTGGGGTTATTTCCAATAGGTTTTGAAACTCCACCGTCAACCCCGTAACCTCTACACTGTCTCCTCGATTTAGGTTGGTAACGGAGGTGTTGGTGGGGTCATACAGGCCAATGCCACCGCTGGGATCTTGCACGTAGCGAATCACCCCAAGTTCAGCCCCATTCAGCACAACCCCGCGAAACGTAACAGTGGTGCCAAGGGGCTGTTGCCTTACTTGGCTTAAAGGCATTTGGGCGCTTGCGGCAAGGTCTACCAAAAGAAAAAGGAGAAGAAAACGGAAACGGTGCATCATTCGGGTAGTTGAATAAAGGGTTGGCTAAAGGTTGTTTGGTTGTTCTGGATGCGAAGGTGGTATAAGCCCGGGGTAAGTCCTTGGGTGCTCAGCTCCCCGGTTTGTGCACCCGAACTCATGACCAGTGCCCCCGTGGTGTTGAAAACCATTAAGGTTCCGGAAAGTTCACCCGGGTTCCAGCGCCACAGGTTGCCCAAACGAACCAAAGAGGTGGGGGCAAGGGTTGCGATTCCCGCAACACCGGTTCCCTGAACCACAACATCGTCTATGCGGTAGCTCCCCTGAGCGTTGTTTACGATGTTGGCCTGCCAGCGAATTTGCACGGCCGGCTGGTTTATGGCAGCAGAGGGCAAGGGAATGGTATTTCCACCGTTCACCAAGGCCCAAACGCTGTTGGCCGGATTTTGGGCAAACGACAACACCTGCCATGGGCCATTGCCCACCCGGTAGTACAGGGTATCTACACGGCTTCCCGGTGTTGGGAAGTTGGTGGAATGCCGGGCTCCCCAAATCAGTTTTGCATCAAACAAACCCTCAGTAGAAAAAGTCGGAGTGGTTAAATAAAAAACTCCACTGGGTGCCGTGTTGCGGATCACCACATTTTTTAATCCCGAGCTGCCCACATATCCGGTAGAGAAGTTCGAACTGTCTACTGCAAAGGTGCCCGAGTCTGCAGACCAACCTGTGGGCAGGGTGCCGTTGGGTGTAGAGTCGAAGTGCTCTTCGAGAACGATAACTTGTGCTTGGGTTCCAGCCCAAAGAAAGAGTGCGAAAAATAAGATGGTTTTTTTCATGATGTTGAGGGTTAAAAAATGGCTTGCCAACCCACGCGAATACCTGTGCGGTATCCCATAGGATCTTGTAGGTCGTCTTTTATGTTGTGCAGTACTTGCAGTTTAATCATGCTCTTGAAACCTCGAAAGGCATAGGCCACAGCAAAGCCCACCCGCCGAAAATCTCCGGGCACCAGGTCGCTGAGGTTTTGTTGCTCGTAGCGGACAGAAAAAATGGTTTTTATTGGTTTAAGGTGATAGGCGGCTTGAATAAAGGCACCTCCCGCGCGGAACCAGTTGCGGGTTAAACGGCTCGGATAGCCTTGAAGCAAGGCATCGGAACTGTCGCGCAGCCGGGCTTCAAATCGGTGGATTTCCGCCTGAAGGGTGAAGCCCTCCCACGATGCAGCCATGTCCAATCCGTAGGTTATTTTTTTCCCGTTCACCACTTTAGAACCGAAATCGCCCGCAGCTCCCGCAGCAAAAGAACTGCCCACAGGCAGGTATTTCTCTGCCCACCTGGCATTGGCTCCAATGGAAACCACCGGAATGGGGCGATGCGTAAAATCTACCTCTTCA
>JBEIVB010000114.1:0-7201 GCA_040374085.1 Flavobacteriales bacterium
AATATTACTTCACCGTTTTTCCATTTGGGCAGGTTGGCGAGGTTGTCGGCACCCATGATGAGGCCAAAGGATTTGCCCGGATGGCGCTCTTCCAGGTGCGCCAGGGTGTGTATGGTGTAGTTGGGTGGTGGCAGGCCAAATTCTATGTTGCTGGCCCTGTAGCCGGGCTCGTCGCCAATGGCCAACCGCACCAGCTCCAAGCGGTGATGGTCGGCAAGCAGAGATTCCTGAGCTTTGTGCGGGTTGTGAGGGGTTACCACAAACCACACCTCCTGCAGTCCGTGGAAAGAACGCATGTAGTTGGCCAAAGCCAAATGCCCAATGTGAATGGGGTTAAACGACCCAAAAAACAATCCGATCATGCTGCATAAAAAAAGCCACCCCCAATGGAGGTGGCCAAAACCGTAATTATGAAATGGTTATAATTCAAAGGTTTCCAGGAATTTGGTGGTGTAGTTGCCGGCCTTAAAGTTTTCGTCTTGCATCAGCTTCAAATGGAAGGGGATGGTGGTTTGCACGCCTTCAATCACAAATTCGCTGAGGGCACGATACATTTTGGCTATGGCCTCATCGCGGGTTTGCGCCACGGTGATGAGCTTGGCAATCATGCTGTCGTAGTTGGGCGGAATGGTATATCCTGCATACACATGCGAATCTACCCGAACGCCGTGTCCGCCTGGGATGTGCAGGTTGGTGATGCGGCCCGGAGACGGACGGAAGTTGTTGTAAGGATCCTCGGCGTTGATGCGGCATTCTATGGCGTGCAGGGCGGGGAAGTAGTTCTTGCCAGAAATGGGAACGCCGGCCGCCACCAGGATCTGCTCCCGGATGAGGTCGTAGTCTATAACTTCTTCGGTGATGGGATGCTCAACCTGTATGCGGGTGTTCATCTCCATAAAGTAGAAGTTGCGGTCTTTGTCTACCAGGAACTCCACGGTACCCACACCTTCGTAATTTACGGCCAAGGCGGCTTTAACGGCCGCTTCGCCCATGGCATCGCGCAGCTCAGGGGTCATGAAAGGACTGGGTGTTTCTTCGAGGAGCTTCTGGTGCCTGCGCTGTATGGAGCAATCGCGCTCGCTGAGGTGGCACGCTTTTCCATACTGGTCGCCCACGACCTGAATCTCAATGTGGCGCGGCTCCTGAATGAACTTCTCCATGTACATGCCGTCGTTTCCAAAGGCAGCACCGGCCTCTTGGCGGGCCGAGTTCCAGGCGTTCTCCAGCTCTTCTTCTTTCCACACAATGCGCATGCCTCGGCCTCCACCACCGGCGGTGGCCTTTAATATTACCGGGTATTTAATGCGCTTGGCCACGTCTTTGGCTTCGTCCAGGTCGCTCAAGAGTCCATCGGATCCGGGAATGGTGGGTACCCCGGCTTTTTTCATGGTGTCTTTGGCGTTGGATTTGTCGCCCATGGAGTCGATCATCTCCGGAGAAGCACCAATGAATTTAATGCCGTGCTCTTGACAAAGCTTCGAGAATTTGGCGTTCTCGCTCAGAAACCCGTAACCCGGGTGAATGGCATCGGCGTTGGTAATCTCGGCGGCCGAGAGCAAACGCTGCATGTTCAGATACGAGTCTTTGCTGGGTGGCGGACCAATGCAGACCGCCTCGTCGGCAAAGCGGACATGAAGGCTGTCTTTGTCGGCTGTAGAATAAACGGCCACGGTCTTAATGCCCATTTCGCGGCAGGTGCGCAGCACGCGAAGGGCGATCTCTCCCCGGTTGGCGATGAGTATTTTTTTAAACATAGGATGCATTTGAAAAAAACAGCGTGGGATGTTATGCACCCAAAACCGCTGTGGGAAAGGGTTACTTGATTTCTACTAGGAACAGGGGTTGGTCGTATTCCACAGGGGTGGTGTCGTCGGCCAACACTTTTATAATGGTTCCGCTGATCTCGCTTTCAATCTCGTTGAAGAGCTTCATGGCCTCGATGATGCAGATGGGCTGACCGGCTTTTATCTCGTCTCCAACCTGAACAAAAGGCGGCTTGCCCGGACCGGATGAGCGGTAGAAGGTACCAATCATGGGCGCCTTAATGATTACCTGATTGGCATTGGAAGCCGGAGCAGACTCAGCGGCCGGTGTTGACGGGGAAGCTGGGGCAGCAGCGGCTGCAGGCGCTGCCACAGGAGCGTGCATGGGAACGGTTGCCTGAACATACGTTTGTTCCGGAACGCGAATCACTTCCTGAACGTGCTGAGTTTTGATGACGATTTTGAAGCCTTTCGACTCCAGTTCTACTTCAGAAACGCCCGATTTGGCTACAAATTTTATCAGGTCCTGAATCTCTTTTAGTTCCATGAGAATGATGGGTATGCTTGGTTTTGAAAGGGTGAAAGTACAATCCCCCGTTCAATTGACCAAACCCCTCTTCTCAAGGCCTGATTCTCAGGTTGTTTGAGTTATCGGGTAGATGCAGGGAAGTCGAGAAAGAAGCCGCTAGGCCCGGATGAATGCATTCGGTTTGATGATAATCGATCAACGCTCGGGAGAGAAGTTCCTAAGGAACTCAACCCCATCGAAGATGATCTCCAGCTTATCCGAGCGGGACAGACCACCCGGATTGCATCCCAACTCACCCTCCGGAACGGCCATGTTCAGCTTGGCGAAGTAGTTTTTCCAAACCTCCATGGTTTGGCCATTGCTGGGGTCCTTGTAGGTCATGCCTTCCATAGAGAAAAAGTCAGACCCTCGGTTGGCGTCTTTGTAGGCAAAGTAGATGAGTTCCGAGCAATAGAGTGCGTCGGGGAAGGGCAAGAACTTATCGTCGTAGGGACGATCGAGGTAGGTTAGGGCATCGAGCGCGGCTTTTTTTGCTACGGCAGAGTAGGTGTTCAGCAACCGAGCTCCCATTACTTTGGGCGTTCCCGATTCATCCAGCACCCGACTAAAGAATTCGTTCATAGGGGTGAGTTGTACCTTTTTGCCATAGGCTTCCTCTACCATAAGGCTGTCGCCTTGTTTTACCACGATGCCCACATGGGAGAAATCCATTCCCTGGTGGCCGGTGGTAACGCGTTCGATGGCGTCGCAGAGCTCGCCGCAGTCGAGGTTTTGAAACAGCAGGTCGCCGGGCTTAAAGCGCTCGTAGGGGATGCTTTGGCTAAAAGCCAGGTTACCCCAAAGGCAAAGCGTGAAAATAAAAAGGCGACCTCTCATCGACACCAAAACTAACAATTAACCTCAAACTAAGAAAGCGAGAAAAAAGAGAGCAAGAAATCTTGCTCAGTTAGGCTGTTTATGCAGGCCGTTGCAGCTGCCCAACGGGGCTGTTGTCGTTCGTGTTGGGCGGGCATCACCACCACGGGCATGCGGGCGGCAAGGGCAGCCACCATGCCGTTGAAGCTGTCTTCTACCACCAGGCATTGTTCGGGCGGAAGGCCGAGGGCCTCGGCGGTGTTCAGGAACACCGCTGGGTGGGGCTTGCCCCACCGCTCGCCCTCTGCCGATTGTTGAAGCCCGAGGCGATGTGCCACGCCCAGGCGCCGCACCACGGCATCGATCACCCTGCGGGGCGAGCTCGAGGCCAAGGCCACCGGAATGCTTCGTTCTGCCATGGCCTCCAGCAAGGCCAACAACCCCGGCATGGGCACGGCTTCCGCCTCTATCTTGCCCACCACCGCATCGAGTATGCTCGCGGTTATGCCCTCCTCCGCTCGGGGCAATCCGCCCAAGCGCGCAGCCCAATACCGCACCACCTCATCCACCCGCAATCCGGTGGTGAGCCGGCAATCGTCTTCGGTAAGCGGTATGCCCATGGCATGAAACACCTCCAGCTCCGACTGCTGCCACAAAGGCTCGCTGTCCAGCATCACACCATCCATATCCAGCACCAGGGCCCGGCACGCAAGGGGTTTATGCATCGTGTATCACTTCTAAGTTTTCCAAGCCCACCACGCTCATAAACGCACCCCAGCGAACCCGCGCTTTTTGGCGCACCACCTCTTCCACCACACCGGTTTCGCGGCTGCCCAAGATGCGCACGCGGCTGCCCGGTTGAATGGTTTTCAATACGCGTTCTATAACCTTTTCTCGGGTGTTGTTGCGCCGATGTTCTTCCTGCTCTTGCTTCATCCGCTTTTTTTCGGCGGTTACGTTCGATACAAATTTCTGTATCACGTCTTTCTTATTTTTTGTTTGCTGCCACTCTTCGGTAAGCACCTGAAACTTGCGCCCCAGGTCGTGGATGCGGGCCTGGGCTTCCTGGCGCTCGCGCTCGCGCTCCATGCGCAGCTTCAGCTTAGCATCGGTTTCTTCAAACATGCGCTGGGCCACCTCGGCACCCTCCTGCGCCTCCTGCGCCTTACGAGTCTCCTCTATGAGGCGCGTTTTTTCTGCCTGCAGGTCGGAAAGGAGCTGGTTGAAGACGCGCTTCTCTTTGCTCACCCGCTCCCGCGCTTTTTTTATGAGGGCCGGAGGCAAGCCAATTTTTTCGGCCACCTCAAAGGTATAGGAGCTGCCCGGCTGCCCCACCACCAGCTGATACAGGGGCAATAAGGTCTCCGGATTAAATAACATAGAGGCGTTTATTACGCCTTCGAGCTTGTCGGCCAGGAGCTTGAGGTTGGTGTAGTGGGTGGTGATGATGCCCATGGCCTGCTTGCGCGCCAGCTCTTCGAGGATGACCTCTGCCAGGGCCCCGCCCAGCTCGGGATCGGTGCCGGTGCCAAACTCATCGATGAAGACGAGACTCCTGCGGTTGGCCACTTTCAGGAAGGTTTTCATGTACTCCAATCGAGAGGAGTAGGTAGAGAGCTCGTGCTCAATGCTCTGGCTGTCGCCCACATCGCTTAAGAAGTGGTTGAAGAGGCTCATCTCCGAGCCGGGCTTGCAGGGCACGGCCAGCCCGCTGTGCAGCATGAGCTGAAAGAGGGCCACGGTTTTTAGGGTGATGGATTTTCCGCCGGCGTTCGGACCCGATATAAGCAGGAGCCTGCGCGCGCTGTCCAGCTCCAGACTCATGGGAACGGTGGTTTTGCCGGCGCTTTTGTTTTGTAGGTAGAGCAAGGGATGTACGGCCTCGCGCAGGCGCACGGCAGGTTCTACCGGTATAAGGGGCACACAGGCATCCATGTCTTTGGCCAGCATGGCTTTGGCGCGTATGAAGTCGAGGCCGTTGAGGAAGTGGTCGTAGGCCTGCACCAGGGGCGCAAAGGGACGGAGCTGCTCGGTTAGGTCGCGCAGGATGCGCCAGATCTCCCGCTCTTCTTCCTGCTCGAGGGCCGCAATTTCGTTGTTCAGCTCTACGGTCTGACCGGGCTCCACAAAGAGGGTCTTGCCGGTTTCGCTGCTGCCGTGCACCACGCCGGGCACCTCTTTGCGCCGCTCGGCCAGAAGAGCCAGTACACGTCTACCATTATAAAATGTTTCTTCGTTGTCGCGCAGCCAGCCCAGTTTTTTCAGCTCTTGCACCATGTTCCGAAAGCTTCGTTCCAGGGCTTTTCGCTTTTGAGAGAGCGACCCGCGTATGCGGCCCAGCTCGGCACTGGCGCTGCTTTTTACGGTGCCATCGTCGTGCACCACGCCCTCTATGCTCCGTATGAGGGCATCGGTGTGGTAGACCCGGTTCAGCAATACGCTCAGGTGAGGCAAGGTCTCTGCCCGATCGCCAAGAAAACGAATGAGGCGATTGCTGATGGTGGAGGCCTGGTGTATCTTCAGCCATTGCGGGGCCTGCAGCACCGAGCCTTCTATGGCCAGAAGCTGAGCCTCGTCCTGAAAATCATCAAACAAAAAATCGGGAAAGGCGCTGCCCGATTGGAGCAGGTCGAGGTATTCTCCTGTTTGGCTCAGGGCCACCATGGCCTCTTCCCGGGGCAGGGGCTTTAGGCCAACGGCCATCTGCCTCGATCCCCGGCTGCGGGTGTGGGGTTCGAGCAGCCCCAGGAGCCGATCGAACTCATACACATGAAACACATCGGGAGCATACCAGCGCATGGCCCAAAAGTAACAATTGCCCACGGCCCGCGAGCCTCTAAAATGGCGTAGCTTCGCGCTCTCAAGACCACTGCTTCGGGAAACGGGTCTCCATCAACCGGATTCCGCATCCCGCTTTTGTTTACGCACACCGCCATGGCATTAGACAAACGCTATACCACCGAAGGCCTTGCCGCCCTCACCCGCATCCGCTCCGGCGAGCAGAAGCTGGGTCAAACCATACACAGCCTAAAGCAGCCTACCCTCGCCTGCCTCGAAGAAACTCTGCACCGCTCCGGTGCCCAGGGGGTGGTGCTGGGCATTGCCGAAGACATAGGTGTGCGCGCCAACCTAGGCAGGGGCGGGGCCTACAGCGCGTTTCAGCCCGCCTTAGAGGCCCTGCTCAACATGCAGCACAACGCTTTTCTTGACGGCAGCACCCTGCTGGTGGCCGGAGCCGTTTTTGTAGACGACCTCATGGCCCGGGCCGAGGGCCTCGACCACCGCAATCCCACCCACCTGCAAACCCTGCGCTCCCTCACGGCCCAGCTCGATGAGCGGGTAGAGGCCGTGGCAGCCTGCGTGGCCAAAGCCGGAAAGCGCCTCATGGTGGTGGGCGGTGGTCACAACAATGCGTTTCCCTTATTAAAGGCCTTTGGCCACGAGGCACCCCTGCAGGTGCTCAACCTCGACCCCCACGCGGACTTGCGCGCCCTCGAGGGCCGCCACTCCGGCAACGGCTTCTCTTATGCCCTAGAGGCCGGCGTGCTCAGCAAGTACTTTGTGCTGGGCCTACACGAAGGGTACAACAGCGATGCTGTGATGCGTCGCTTCTCCGAGGACCCCGATCGGCTGGCCTTCTGCAGCTACGAAGATCTGGTGGTGCGCGCCACCTGCACCCTAGAGGAGGCCCTGGAGAAAGCCATGCGCTGGTTCGATGCAGGCCCCCTCGGCCTCGAGCTCGACCTCGATGGCCTGGTGAACGTGCCCAGCAGCGCCAAAACCCCCAGCGGCCTGCACCCCGACCAGGCACGACGAGCGGTGCATGCCCTGGCAAGCCAAACCAACGCCCGCTACCTCCACCTGGCAGAGGCCGCGCCGGTGCTCTCACACAAGAAAACCGATAACAAAACCGGAAAACTCCTGGCCTACCTCATGGCAGATTTCTGGAAAGCCGTAACTTCGAACCATAAAATAAACGCATGAAGAAGCTCCTAACTCTGGCGGCCCTTGGCCTTTTCCTTTTTGCAGCCTGCAACCGCGGCGAACAAAACAA
>JBEIVB010000109.1:0-7551 GCA_040374085.1 Flavobacteriales bacterium
CGCTCGAGCACGGTATGGTTAAGAGGTGTTTTCATTGATTTCATGCTATGAAAAATGGTGACGCACAACAGCGTTACCGGATGTAAAAAAAGCAGTTTCTTGAACGAGAATTCAGGGCACAACCCTGTTGGTCAAAGGAGTGGCAATCAGGCCATCTGCGCCGCCATTCCTTCCAGTTGCGCCTTCACCTCTTCCATAAGCCACATGGGGGTTGAGGTTGCGCCGCAAATGCCAATGCGTTGGGCTCCTTCTACCCATTGGGGTTCAAACTCGGCCGACTCCGATAAGAAGTACGTACGTGGATTCACTTCCTTACAAACCTCAAACAAAATTTTGCCGTTGGAGCTTTTCTTACCGCCCACAAACAGCACCACATCGTATTGCGTGGCAAACACGCGGAGCTGGGGCTCGCGGTTCGAAACCTGACGGCAAAGGGTGTCGTTGGCTACAAACTTCACCTCTCCGGTTTTGCCCATGGCCTCTAAACGGCGTTCGATCTCCTGCTTGATGTGCAGAAAGCCTTTGGTGCTTTTGGTGGTTTGAGAGAAGAGCTGGATGGGACGAGAGAAATCAATTTTGTCGAGGTCTTCATCTTTCATCACGATGATGGCTTCGCCTCTGGTTTGCCCCAGCAATCCGTTCACCTCGGCGTGGCCTTCTAAGCCATAGATTACGATTTGCCCGTTTTCCTCAACGGCATCTTCGTAGCCGTTGCGCACCCGGTGTTGCAGCTTCAGCACAACCGGACAAGACGCATCTATCAGCTCAATGTTGTTTTTAATAGCGGTTTCATACGTGCTGGGGGGTTCGCCGTGGGCGCGTATGAGCACCTTGCAATCGTGCAATTTGTTTAATTGATCGTGGGTTATGATTTCTAAGCCTTTGGCTTTTAATCGATCCACCTCCATGTTGTTGTGTACAATGTCGCCGAGGCAGTACAACTTGCCGGATGCATCCAGCTCATCTTCAGCCATTTGAATGGCATACACCACTCCAAAACAGAAACCCGAATTTGGGTCGATGTGAATTTCCATACCCCTTTTTCCTATTGGGTGCCAAGGTACAAAAATACCCGGTGCACTCCCTGCCCTTTGTGCGCGCATGTGCGGACTGAGCCTTATCTTCGGCCCATGCGGAAAATCCTGCGTTTGTTGTTGAAAATCCTCTTGTGGGTGGTGGTGTTTACTGCCGGGCTAACCTTGTTTTTTCGGTTTGTTCCGGTGCCGTTTACGCCTCTGATGTTCATTCGCCAATGGGAGCCTCGTTCAGATGGGCGCGAAACACCTTTGAAACACGACTGGATATCGTCTGATGAAATGCCCGAGAACCTGAGGCTGGCGGTGATCTGCTCCGAAGACCAACGTTTTTTTCAACACAGCGGTTTCGACTTCGAAGCCATACAGAAAGCCTACAAGCGCAATCAACAAGCCGAGGGAAAACGCCCGGTGGTGGGTGCCAGCACCATTTCTCAGCAAACGGCCAAAAATGTGTTTCTCTGGCAGGGCCGCACCTATGTGCGCAAAGGGCTGGAAGCCTACTTCACCCTCCTCATCGAACTCCTCTGGGGAAAAGACCGCATTTTGTTGGTTTACCTAAACTCCATTGAAATGGGCGATGGCATTTATGGGGCTCAGGCTGCGGCTCAGGCGTATTTTCACAAAGATGCCCGCAACCTTACCCGCTCCGAAGCTGCGCTCATTGCTGCTGTGCTGCCCAACCCGCGGCGCTGGTCTCCGGGCAACCCCAACGCCTACATACGCCGAAAACAAAGCCGCATTCTGAGGCGCATGGCCCACTGGGGCAATCGTTTGGATGGCCTGCGAAATGCCCGGGAAAAGGAATAAGCCCTCTCCTTTTTATCTACCTTTGCACCAGACCAACACCTCAGGATTATGCCCATTCAACGCCCGTTTCCGCTAAAAAAATGGATTGATGAACACCGTCACCTCCTGAAACCTCCGGTGGGCAACAAAGTGGTGTGGGAAGATGCCGAATTCATTGTAATGGTGGTGGGCGGTCCCAATGCCCGAAAAGACTACCATTTCAACACCGGGGAGGAGTTCTTTTACCAAGTAGAAGGCGATGTGGCGGTAACCATTCAGGAAAATGGAAAAGCCGTGGAGATACCCATTCGCGAGGGAGATGTTTTTCTTCTTCCCCCTCAGGTTCCGCATTCTCCTCGTCGCGGGCCCAACACCGTGGGGTTGGTTATAGAGCGGCGTCGCGGGTCTGAGGAAGAAGACGGTTTGTTGTGGTTTTGCGAACACTGCAACAACTTGCTCTACGAAGCATATTTCCCGATGAAAAACATCGAGACGGCCTTCAAGACCACCTTCGACCATTTTTACGGAAGCCGCGAACTGCGTACCTGCGCCTCTTGCGGTCATGTTATGGAACCACCAACACCACCCAAGCCATGATCCGCGCGAAGCACATCAGCATTTCCGATTTAAAAGCCATGGTGGCCGACCACCAGGCAGCGCGCACCGCCGCCCAACACCGCAGGGCATATTGGAAAGAAACTCTTTTGCCGGCCATAGAAACCCGTTTTCTCGAATTGGGACATGAGCTGGGGTTGGATGTTACGGTAGAGGTGCTCTCCGAACTCGATGGGTTGGCCACGGTTATGTTGAAGATCAACGATTACCACAGCGGCATTTTTGAGATGAAAGAGGTTGGCCCCAGCGAATTGGTGCGCCACCCCGGCACGCTGGCCTATTCGCAAACCCTAAACGGAACCATACGCATATCGCACATTCCTCCATTTTTGGAAGGCTTGATGGAGGAGCCGGAAGCACGGGCACTGGAAACCCTTTTCCCCGAAGACCTCTCTACCCAAAGGATGGATCATCACTTCGGACAATACCTGGAATCGCTCATCGATTGGGAATGCCAAACCAACAATGGCAACACCATAGGTTATAAAACCCAACAACCGCCTCCGAATCAAAAACCCTCTACTACCCTATAAACCCGCATGCTGGAGCAACTCGAAGCCATACGAAGACGATACGAAGACATTGAGACCTTACTGAGCGACCCCTCGGTTTTGTCGAGTCAAAAGCGCTTTGCCCAGCTCAACAAAGAGTACAAAGATTTGGGCGAGGTGGTGGCGGCCTATAAAACCTACAAGAGCATACAGGCCAATGCCGATGCCGCGCGCGAAATCATGGCTCATGAGACCGATGCAGATATGCTCAGCATGGCTCAGGAGGAGTTGCTCGACAGCGAGCAGCGCATGGTGTTGCTGGAAGAAGAGATACGCTTTTTGTTGATCCCAAAAGATCCGGAGGATGCCCGCAACGTGGTGCTGGAGATTAGGGCCGGAACCGGCGGCGACGAAGCTTCCATATTTGCCGGCGACCTCTACCGCATGTACATCCGTTACTTCGATAAAATTGGATGGAAATACGCCTTGGTGGATCATCAAGATGGCACCATGGGTGGCTATAAAGAAATCATTTTAAATGTGAGCGGCGAGGGTGTTTTTGGGAAACTGAAATTTGAGAGCGGGGTGCACCGTGTGCAGCGCGTGCCTCAAACCGAAACCCAGGGGCGCGTGCACACCTCTGCCGCCAGCGTAATTGTGATGCCCGAAGCCGATGAGCTGGATGTGGAGGTAAAAGAAAACGACATCCGCAAAGACATCTTCTGTGCATCGGGGCCGGGCGGACAGTCCGTAAACACCACCAAATCGGCCATTCGCCTCACCCACATTCCCACGGGTGTGGTGGTGCAATGCCAGGACGAAAAATCGCAGCACAAAAACTACGAAAAGGCCCTCTCTGTTTTGCGTTCTCGCCTCTACGAGATGGAGTATCAAAAGCGGCTGGAAGAAGCCAGCAAAAAGCGTAAAACCATGGTAGCCACCGGCGACCGCTCCGAAAAAATCAGAACCTACAACTACCCTCAAAGCCGCATCACCGATCATCGCATCGGCTTTACTGCCTACAACTTGGGGGCGTTTATGGATGGCGACATTCAGGATTTGCTGGATGCCTTGGCCATTGCCGAAAATGCCGAGAAATTGAAAGAAGGATACACCTTAACCACGTAAAACTCAACACCATGAAAAAAACAGCTACGTTCTTGTTGTGCCTATTGGCAGCGGCAGCTCAGGCCCAGCCGCCAACCCTCACCTACTCCATGCTGCCCAACGAAGGCGACTCGTACACCTTTGTGAGCGATCCCACCTCGGCGCAAACCATAAGCGCCGGGCCTTCCGGAGCCAACCAAACCTGGGATTTCTCCACCCTCAACACCTCGGGCACCCAAACCACCCGCCTGATCGTTGCCAACAGCACCATGCCAAGTGGCAACCTCTTTCCAATGGCCAACCTAGGGGCACTCACCGGAACTCAGCAGGCCTATTATGCGAAAGATACCACCGGAATCTATTTCCTTGGAACCATGAACCAAACATCTCAGTTCCTGCACTCCGACCCCCAGCGGATATACGGTGTGCCCATGTCCTTTGGCGATTCCTATCACGATTCTGCCGTAGCCAATTATCCCTCCAGTCCCTCCTACATGATTCGCCGTGCCAACATACACGCCGAAGCCGATGGATACGGAACCCTAACCATGCCCAACAGTACCGTGTACACCAACGCTTTGCGGGTAAAATACACTACCCTCACCGTTGATTCCATCAACAACTCCGGCACACTGGTCATTTCCACCACCTCCAGCACCTACTACGACTGGTACGACGGAATCAAGACCTTCCCCATCCTTAGCATTGGGCAGACCACTGCAAATGGCACTGCCACCCCATTTGTGCGCATCCGCATCAGCCAGGTAATCAACGGAATAACCGTAAGCGAAGGCTCTGCATTCAGCGTGCAGCCCAACCCGGCCGACCAAACAAGCTGGTTGCACATGGAGCAGCCCGGCCAAATTGAGGTCTACGACCTTCAGGGCCGTATGGTGTGGAACCACAACCAGCCCACCTCAGACCGTGTGCAACTGCCTACCTCCGATTGGAACAACGGCATGTATCTGTTGGTGCAGCGCACTGCAGCGGGCGCAAGCAACCTACGTTTGGTGGTGCAGCATCCGTAACCCAACCCCCTACCCTGCAGAAAGAGGCTCAACCGAGCCTCTTTTTTTTTGCAGCCTATTATAATACACTTAAGATAACCTCGCAGGCCCAGTCTATTTCGCCGGGTGTAATGGTGAGGGGCGGTGCCAGGCGCATGGTATGGGCATTAAACAAGAACCAATCGGTGAGCAATCCTTTGCGGATGCAGGCATCGATGATGGTCTTGTTTTCTGGGAAGGAACCAAACTCTACGCCTATCATGAGACCGCGGCCGGTGATGGAACGTATGCGGGGGTGGCGGAGGTTTTGCGCAAATTGCCGGGCTTTTTCGGGTACTCCCTCCCATAACCTTTCCTCTGTAATAACCTGCAACGCCGCCAGGGCTGCCGCTGCCGATACCGGGTGTCCGCCAAAGGTGGTGATGTGTCCGAGGTAGGGACTGTCTTGCAGCTGCTCCATGAGGGTTTCGGAGGCGATAAACGCGCCAATGGGCATTCCTCCACCCATGGCCTTGGCCAGGCAAAGCACATCGGGCACCACCCCTTCTTGTTCAAAGGCCCACAAAGAGCCGGTTCGGCCATAGCCACATTGTATTTCATCAAACACCAGCAAGGTTCCGGTTTCGTTGCAACGCTGGCGGAGGGCATGCAGATACCCCGGCAAAGGCGGAATGTAACCCGATTCTCCCTGAACGGTTTCTACCACCACGGCGGCCGTGCGCGAGGTGATGCGGGCAATATCCTCAAAGTTGTTGTAGGCAATAAGCCGGGTGTCGGGCAAGAGGGGGCGATAGGCTTGCTTAAAATACTCGGAGCCCATGATGCTTAATGCTCCGTGGGTGCTGCCGTGGTAGGCGTTGATGCAGGAGATGAGCTCGGTTTTTCCGGTACAACGTTTGGCCAATTTTAATGCCCCTTCTATGGCTTCTGCCCCGCTGCTCACCAAGTAAACCCGATTCAAAGTTGCGGGAAGGTGAGCGCAAAGCAACTCGGCCAGCCTCACCTGTGGAGCCTGAACCAGCTCTCCGTACACCATCACATGCAAATGCCGGTCCACCTGCTCGTGAATGGCCTCTACCACCCGCGGATGCCTGTGCCCCAGGCTGCTTACGCCAATGCCCGATATCAAATCCATCCAACGTTGCCCGCCCGGACCATACATCCAAACGCCCTCTGCACGCTCTACCTCCAAGGCAAGCGGAAAATCGGAGGTTTGCGCCAGGCTTCGGAAAAACGAGTGCCGCAAGGGTAATGCCGTCATGCAGCAAAGGTAACATAAGGGGGCATTTCTGTTTGGGTGCCCGCTCCTTTGAATGCGGTAACCTCCCCTATTCTACACACGTTGTACAATTGCCGCACACTAGGCTTGGCTTACAGATGCAGCACAAGAGGTTTAAGGTCCACCCCTTTCCGGCCGCTTTCATGCCGAGCCAGAATCGCTGAGACTTGGGGCTGCTTAACCTTCGAATTTAAATGGGTTGCTCCGAATTCAGTAGGTTTAACCGCAGTCGGTTTCGGGGAGAGAGGCTTCGCTTTTTGTCCTTTCTGCTCAACAGGTGCACACAGAGGCTTCTTTTTATGAGGCAATATGCTGCACAAATGTTTTAAAACTTCATTCTATATTCTATGTTGACTACGAAACTTCTTGTCAACCCATCTGGCCTACTTTCTCGAACAATAAAGGGCATTGCTAAATTCAATTGAAGGATGCTTTTTTTGGTTAATTCATAATCTATGTAAGCATTTCCATTAAGGGTGAGTCCTTTAGATCCCTTTATCTCCTGTTGAACCTTAAATTGATCTGTGTACTTGTCGTTTGCCAAGTGATAGATTGGTAAAATACTCGGGGTAAATTTGAGTTTTGAGGTGAAATTTATGGGATACGAAACCCGAAGTAAAACATCTCCACTTCGTATGAATGTATGGGTTGATTGAAAGGTTCTCAATTCAGCATCCACCGGGTAGCTCGATGCAATGAATTGATTGTTGTTTTGCGATAATGGTTGCTGAAGGGCTGCTGCAATTTGAATTTTCCTAACCTCATATCCAATTCCGAATACAAGGTCAAATGTTCCCAAACTTGATTGATAGTCCATTGGCAAAGGAAGATTTTCATGGGTTCTGTCGGCATTTGCTAGTGGAATCTTTGCACCTAATGTAAGTTTTACTTTTTCAGTGGCTTTATAATTGGCGTTTATAAAAATGTCGGAAAGGCCGAACGTAGATATGCCATTCCCATCCTGAGCCAAGGTGGTTAATTTAGCATCAAGTCCAAACACTTTGAATCCACTTCAAATTTACTAATTTTTTAACTTCGGTTGGATTTGGATTTGCAACAATAGCTACATCTATTTTTTTATAATCTGATTTTTTTAAACTTGAGAATTTAACAATTCTTTCTTTTGGAAGCTTTTTCTTTAAAATTTTTAACCACTGATCGATATCAGCTTTTGGAAGCATGGATATGAATGGAACAATTGATTTCATTGGTAATATTTATTTAATATA